>NZ_CAWMFQ010000188.1:0-30146 GCF_963866995.1 Aeromonas sp. ZOR0002
GAACGTCCCCGGCATGAAGGCGGCCGCCATCATCGCCGGTTGCACCAAGGCCAGCCCCTGCGGCGGTTCCGTCCTGCCGGGCAACAAGTTCAGCAGCATGAACCTGCGCGGCACCCATAACGCCTGGGGCAACACCCCCATGACCGTCGATGCCAACCGTGTCTGGTCCGCCACCCTCACCCTGACCGGCAACGGTGACGCCACCGGTGCCCAGCGCTTCAAGTTCGACGTCTTCGGCAACTGGGCCGAGAACTACGGCGACAACGAAGGGGATGGCATCGCCGACAAGGGCAGTAGCAAGGATATCCTGGTCAGCGGGGCGGGCACCTACCGCATCACCCTGAGCGAGAGCGATCTGCGCTACACGGTCACCCCCCTCACCAGCAACCAGGCGCCGGTCGCCGCCCTCTCCCCCAAAACCCTCAGCGTCAAGGCGGGTGAGAGCGTGGTGTTCGACGCCTCTGCTTCCAGCGATGATGGCGGCGTGGTGAGCTACAGCTGGTCCAGCGGGGGCACCGCTGCCACGGAGACAGTCCGGTTCGATACCCCGGGTACCCATACCGTGACGGTCACCGTGACCGATGCGGAAGGGTTGACCGCCAGTGCCAGCGCCACCGTGACCGTCACCGACGACAACGGCACCTACGCCAGCGTACTGCCCACCCTGAACTTCCGCGGCACCCCCAATGCCTGGGGCTCCCTTGCCATGACGCTGATCGCCGACAATCAGTGGGAAGCCCTGGTCACCTTCGACGGTCAGACCAACCAGCGCTTCAAGTTCGACGTCAAGGGGGACTGGACCCAGAACTACGGAGACACCAACAAGGACGGCGTGGCCGAACTGACCGGCAGTGACATCCTCACCCCGGTCATCGGCCAGTACCGGGTACGTTTCAACGATCAGACCCTGCAATACAGCCTGACTCCGGTGAGCGTCACCTATGCCAAGAATGTCGCCAGCCTCAACATTCGCGGCACCACCAACAACTGGGGCACCACCCCCATGTCCCTGGTCGGTGATCACCTCTGGCAGGCCAGCGTCACCTTCACCGGCAGCGGTGATGGCAACGGCGGCCAGCGTTTCAAGTTCGACGTCAAGGGGGACTGGACCCAGAACTACGGCGACACCAACAAGGATGGCGTGGCCGAGCTGGCCGGGGCAGACATCACCACGGCAGTGGTCGGTGCCTATGTGGTGCGCTTCAACGACCAGACCCTGGCCTACAGCCTGAGCGCCCAGTAAGGCTGGACACACGCCAGGGCCATTTCGCCCCGGCGCCGAACCAGGCCTCCCGCCATCGGCGGGAGGCCTTTTTCATGGCCCCATGACCCGTTCCCCGCCAGCCTGTCGGCAGGCATACTGATCCTTCATCCCCATGCAGGAGCACATATGAAACAGTTGAACACCCTCAAGGCCGAGGGACGGATCGAGGAAGCCCGTCAGCACGGTCTGCTGCAACTCATCGAGCACCCGGCCCACGCCGAGCTGCATTACGAAGTGGCCAGCCTGCACGACATGCTGGGGCGAGAGGCCCAGGCCATTCCCCTCTATCAGAAGGCCGTGTCGCTGGGGCTTGGCGAGGCGTCGCTGCGCGGGGCCCTGCTTGGACTAGGCAGCTCCTATCGCACCACGGGCCGTCATGCCGAGGCGCTGGTCACCTTTGACGAGGCCCTGTCCCGCTTCCCCGATGCCGTGGAGTTCAAGGTGTTTCGTGCCATGACCTGCTACAACCAGGGGCGCAGCAAGGAGGGGATGGAGACGCTGCTGGGGATCCTCGCGACTACCACCACGGATCCCGCCCTGCTTCCCTACCGGCGCGCCATGGCACTCTATGCCGAGGATCTGGACAGACGATGGTGAGCGCCAGAAACGACAAAGCCGCTCAAAAGAGCGGCTTTGTCTGAAAATGGTGGCCCCTGGGGGACTTGAACCCACGACCAATCGATTATGAGTCGACTGCTCTGACCAACTGAGCTAAGGGGCCATTGATGCTGGTTAGCGGCGTGGATTATAGGGGATGGCGGATACCCCGTCCATAGTCAGATCAACCACTTGGCGAGATTTCATCCATATTCAAGCGGTTCCATGACCCCTCTTCACGCCCATGCCAGCACGGATAAAACAAAGCCCCGCATGGCGGGGCTTTTTGTTGCAATGTCAGGCTGACAGAACCCGGGACTACTCGTCCAGGAAGCTGCGCAGCACTTCCGAGCGGCTCGGATGACGCAGCTTGCGCAGGGCCTTGGCTTCGATCTGACGGATACGCTCACGGGTGACGTCGAACTGCTTGCCCACTTCCTCGAGGGTGTGGTCGGTGTTCATGTCGATACCGAAGCGCATGCGCAGTACCTTGGCTTCCCGTGCGGTCAGCCCGGCCAGCACTTCGCGGGTCGCGTTGCGCAGGCTCTCGCTGGTAGCCGCATCCGCTGGCAGAGCCAGGGTGGTATCTTCGATGAAGTCGCCCAAGTGGGAGTCTTCATCATCACCGATGGGCGTCTCCATGGAGATGGGCTCCTTGGCGATTTTCAGTACCTTGCGGATCTTGTCTTCCGGCATGCCCATACGCATGGCCAGCTCTTCCGGGTTCGGTTCACGACCCATCTCCTGCAGCATCTGGCGGGAGATACGGTTGAGCTTGTTGATGGTCTCGATCATGTGCACCGGGATACGGATGGTACGGGCCTGATCCGCGATGGAGCGGGTAATGGCCTGACGGATCCACCAGGTGGCATAGGTCGAGAACTTGTAGCCGCGACGATATTCGAACTTGTCGACCGCCTTCATCAGACCGATGTTGCCCTCCTGGATCAGATCCAGGAACTGCAGACCGCGGTTGGTGTACTTCTTGGCGATGGAGATAACCAGACGCAAGTTGGCCTCAACCATCTCTTTCTTCGCACGGCGGGCTTTGGCCTCACCAATGCTCATGCGGCGGTTGATATCCTTGATCTGGGCAATCGACAGACCGGTCTCTTCTTCGATCTGCTGCAGCTTGCCGATGGAACGCAGGACTTCTTCGTCCATCTCGAGCAGGCGGGGAGACCACGCCTTGCCGGCCTGCTTCTGGTATTCGAACCAGGCAGTTTCGCACTCGTTGTTGGTGAAGGCCGCGACGAAGGTCTTCTTCGGCATCTTGGCCTGCTCAACGCAGAGCTTCATGATGATGCGTTCCTGCACGCGGACACGCTCCATCATCTCCCGCATGTTGTTGACCAGGCGATCGAACTGCTTGGGCATCAGGCGGAATTGACGGAAGACATCGGCCAGCTGGGCGATGGCATTCTGGGTGTCGTCGTGGGCACGGCCATTCTGCTGAATGGAGAGACGAGTCACCTCGTACTGGGCACGCAGTTCGCCGAATTTCTCGCGAGCGACTTCCGGATCCGGGCCACCGTCGCCGTCATCGTCGGAGTTGTCACCGTCTTCGTCTTCGTCCTCATCTTCGTCTTCGTCTTCGTCGGCGAGGTCGTCCTCGCTGAGCTCGGAGCCGATATGAGTGGCGGTCGGCGCCACGTCATCCACTTCGTTCGGATCGATGAAGCCGGAGATGATGTCGGACAGGCGAAGCTGCTCGGCTTCGTACTTGTCGTACTGTTCGAGCAGATAGGTGATGGCTTCAGGGTACTCGGCGACGGAGCTTTGTACCTGGTTGATACCGTCTTCAATCCGCTTGGCGATGTCGATCTCGCCTTCGCGGGTCAGCAGTTCGACGGTACCCATTTCCCGCATGTACATGCGGACGGGATCGGTCGTGCGACCAATCTCAGATTCAACAGATGCCAGAGCCTGGGCCGCTGCTTCGGCAGCGTCCTCATCGGCGGTACCACCTTCAGCCATGATAAGGTCATCGGCATCCGGAGCGTTTTCAACCACTTGAATGCCCATATCGTTGATCATCTGGATGATGTCTTCGATCTGGTCTGAATCGACAATGTCTTGCGGGAGGTGATCGTTCACCTCGGCATAGGTCAGGTAGCCCTGTTCTTTACCTTTGGCAACGAGGAGTTTAAGCTGAGACTGCGGGGTTTGCTCCATAGAACTCATCCGGTTGGTGTTGCTAGGTTGCGCGTACAGTGCGCTGCTGCGCAAATAGCCAATTCTAATAGAAAACCGCCAGACATGCTATGTCTGGTTGCGGCGTCGGTCATGAGAAACCCCTGCCCGCAGTGTTGTCGGGGCCAGGTGGTTATAAAGTGTTTGCTTTCAATCCCGTCGATTCGGGCAACGCTATTCATATTGGGACTGCTCACTCAAATATCAAGCCCCACTCTCATTTCTTTTCTCAATCTGCACCTCTCTGATCAGCATCATCAGCTCCTGAGTTTCCTCAGAGCTTAGCCCTTCCTGCGCCACCTTGGCCTGCAATTCTTCGATCCGTTGCTTCAGGAAAAGGTTGATGAAACCGACAAAGGTATCCTGCAATTCTCCCAGAATATCGGGCTCCTGGTCGAGCTTTACCTCTTCAAACAGGTCATGCATCGCCAGCTGGGCAAGTATTTCTCCCTCTTTTGTGCCGCGCCAATGCTCCAGCAGGATACCCGTTGTCACTCCCGGCTGGGTCAGGATCTGCTGGTGCAACTGCAACAGGAAAGGGATCCCCTGCAGGCGCAGCCCAGCCAACTCGGGCATGGCCGGCAGCTCGGCGGTGATCGCCGGATACTGCACCATCAGGGCCAGAGCCCTGCGGATCGGCGTCAGCTTGGTCGCCTTGGGTTTGTTGACTTCCACCTTGGGCTGGCTGTTGCGGGCAAACAGCTCGGTAATCCGCTGCTTGTTTTCTCCCCAACGCATCATGCTGGAGAGTCGGGTAATCAACCCCTCACGAGTGAAACCTTCCGGTACCCGACGAATCAGCTCGGCGGCCTTGTTGGCCACTTCAAACTTGCCTGCCTCACCGGAAAGAGCCGCATCGCGCCCGAGGCGTTCGAACATGAAATCCGCAAACGACTGGGCCTTGTCGAGCAGCGCTTCGAACCCCTCCTTGCCGATCTGGCGTACCAGCGAGTCGGGATCCTCGCCATCCGGCAAAAAGACGAACTTGAGTTCACGGCCGTCCTGCAGGTGGGAGAGCGCGTTATCCAGCGCCCGCCAGGCCGCTTCCCGACCGGCGTTGTCGCCGTCGTAGCAACAGACCACCTCTGCCGTGGTACGGAACAGGGTGTGGATGTGATCGCTGGTGGTCGCAGTCCCCAGTGCCGCCACCGCATAGTCGATGTCGTACTGGCCGAGCGCCACCACATCCATATAGCCTTCCACCACCAGGATCCGGCGCGGATCCTTGTGTGCCTGCTTGACCTCATAAAGGCCGAACAGCTCTCGCCCCTTGTGGAAGATGGGGGTTTCGGGGGAGTTCAGGTACTTGGGCGTGCCATCCCCCAGCACTCGGCCACCGAAGCCGATGACCCGGCCGCGTTTGTCCCGGATCGGAAACATGATGCGATCGCGGAAACGATCGTAGCTGCCCGGGCCGCTGTCACGGGGGATCAGCATACCGCCCGAAATCAGCAGTTGTTCGTGATCCCTACTGGCGCCAAAGCGGCGACGCACCTGATCCCAGTCCCCAGGGGCATAACCGATGTTGAAGCGCTTGACCACCTCGCCAGTCAGGCCCCGGCCTTTCAGATACTCCACCGCCTGAGGCGCGTTCTTGAGATTGCTCTCGTAGAAGCGCGCAATCTGGTTCATCAGCTCGAACAGATCCTTACTGACGGCAGGTTGGCTATGGCTTGATCCACCCGCCGTTTGCTCACGGGGGACCTGCATGCCGTGCAGGCTTGCCAGCTCTTCGATGGCATCGGGGAATTCCAGGCCGTCGTACTCCATGACAAAGCCGATGGCATTGCCGTGGGCACCACAACCGAAACAGTGATAGAACTGCTTCTCTTGGCTGACGGTAAAGGAGGGGCTTTTTTCGTTATGAAAAGGGCAGCAAGCCTGGTAGTTCTTACCGGCTTTCTTCAACCGCACACGGGAGTCGATCAACTCGACTATGTCCGTGCGTACGAGCAGATCATCGATAAAGGATTGCGGGATCCTGCCAGCCATAACCGTCCTGTTTCATTGCATAGGAAATAAAAAAGCCGCGCATTCCAATGGGAAGCACGGCTTCTTCGACCAAACAAGAGAGTTGCCTGTTACGCCAAGCGGGTTTTCACCTGAGCACTGACGGCGCCGACATCGGCACGCCCCTGAATTTTTGGCTTCAAGACAGCCATGACTTTACCCATGTCAGCCATGACGGCAGCACCACTTTCAGTGATGGCTTGCTCGATCAGGGCGGCAATTTCGTCTGCGGTCAGCTGTTGTGGCAGGAACTCCTGCAGCACAACGATCTCGGCGGACTCTTTGTCGGCAAGATCCTGGCGACCGGCAGCTTCAAACTGGCTGATGGAATCGCGACGCTGTTTGACCATTTTGGTCACGACAGCGAGGATCTCTTCATCATTGAGCTCGACACGGGTATCGACTTCACGCTGCTTGATTTCTGCCATCAACAAGCGGATAGCACCCAACCGAGGCTTGTCTTTGGCAAGCATGGCGAGCTTTTGCTGATCCTTGAGTTGATCCTTCAGAGACACGGCATGATCCCTTGATTAGTACAGGCGGATACGACGTGCGTTTTCGCGGGACAGCTTCTTGGCGTGACGCTTGACAGCGGACGCTTTGGCACGCTTGCGAATGGTAGTCGGCTTCTCGTAGAACTCACGGCTACGAACTTCGGACAGGATACCGGCCTTTTCGCAAGAACGCTTGAAGCGACGCAGAGCAACGTCAAACGGCTCATTTTCACGGACTTTGATTACTGGCATGTGCCTTTCACCTCAGTGATAAATTGTTAGCTGACCTTCAATCGATCAGCATGTCTTAAAATGGTGCGAAATTATACTCTGGACAGGGAATGAAAGTAAACCCGCAGAGATCGCTCTGGTTTAAAAAACCCGCGAAGGTTACCATAGCCGTCTCATTTTAGCAGTGAAAATTTTTAGCAATGCGTGTATTGGGCATAGAGACATCCTGTGACGAAACCGGGATCGCGATCTTCGATGATCAAAAAGGGATCCTTTCCCACCAGTTATATAGCCAGGTCAAGCTGCATGCGGACTACGGTGGCGTTGTCCCCGAACTCGCCAGCCGGGATCACGTTCGCAAGACGATCCCGTTGATCCAGGCCGCATTGCGGGAGGCTGGACTGGGCAAGGATGACATCGATGGCATCGCCTATACCGCGGGTCCGGGTCTGGTTGGCGCCATTCTGGTGGGGGCAACCATCGGCCGTTCGCTGGCGATGGCGTGGAACAAGCCGGCTATCGCCGTCCACCATATGGAAGGTCACCTGCTGGCGCCCATGCTGGAAGAGAAAGCCCCCGAGTTCCCCTTCGTGGCGCTGCTGGTCTCCGGCGGCCACTCCATGCTGGTACGGGTTGATGGCATCGGCAGCTACCAGCTGCTGGGCGAATCCATCGACGATGCCGCCGGCGAGGCGTTCGACAAGACCGCCAAGCTGATGGGGCTGGACTATCCGGGTGGCCCGCTGCTCTCCCGTCTGGCCGAGAAGGGCACCAACGGGCGTTTCCACTTCCCCCGTCCCATGACTGATCGCCCCGGGCTCGACATGAGCTTCTCCGGCCTCAAGACCTTTGCCGCCAACACCATCGCCGCCAACGGCGATGATGAGCAGACCCGCGCCGATATCGCCCGTGCGTTTGAAGATGCGGTGGTCGATACCCTGGCCATCAAGTGCCGTCGTGCCCTGAAAGAGACCGGTCTCAATCGTCTGGTCGTGGCAGGCGGCGTCAGCGCCAACCGTCATCTGCGCGCCCGGCTGGCCGAGCTGATGGAGAGCCTCAAAGGTGAAGTCTTCTACCCGCGCACCGAATACTGCACCGACAACGGCGCCATGATCGCCTATGCCGGCATGCAACGCCTGAAGGCGGGAGTCTTCGAACCCCTCGTCGTCAAGGCCGTGCCGCGCTGGCCGCTGGACACTCTGGATCCGGTGTGATCCGGAGGATCCACGACAAAAAGAAAGGGGCCTGCGGCCCCTTTTTCATCTTGATGACGGTATTCATACCCGTTTAGTTGGTGCGGAACAACGCTTCGATGGAGAGTCCCTGCCCCAGCAGGATCTCCCGCAAGCGGCGCAACCCTTCTACCTGGATCTGACGCACCCGCTCGCGGGTCAGACCAATCTCGGCGCCCACGTCTTCCAGGGTGGCCGGTTCATAGCCGAGCAGACCGAAACGGCGGGCCAGCACTTCGCGCTGCTTGGGATTCAGCTCCTCCAGCCAGTGCACTATGCTGCTGCGCATGTCATCTTCCTGGGACTCCAGCTCGGGCCCCATGCCGCGCTCGTCGGAAAGTACATCCAGCAGCGCCTTGTCGCGATCGCCACCAATGGGAGTATCCACCGAGGTGATCTTCTCGTTGAGCTTGAGCATGCGATTCACATCGTCCACAGAGCGATCCAGTGCAGAGGCGATATCCTCGGCGGTCGGCTCATGGTCGAGACGATGAGAAAGCTCGCGCGCAGTGCGCAGATAGACGTTCAGCTCCTTGACCACATGGATGGGCAGACGAATGGTACGGGTCTGGTTCATGATGGCCCGTTCTATGGTCTGGCGGATCCACCAGGTGGCATAGGTAGAGAAACGGAAGCCTCGCTCGGGGTCGAACTTCTCGACGGCGCGGATAAGGCCGAGGTTGCCCTCTTCGATGAGATCCAGCAGCACCAGGCCGCGGTTGTTGTAGCGCCGGGCAATCTTGACCACCAGGCGCAGGTTGGATTCAATCATGCGCTTGCGCGCCGCTTTGTCGCCACGCAGGGCACGGCGGGCGTAGTAGACTTCCTCTTCGGCCGTGAGCAAGGGGGAGAAGCCTATCTCCCCCAGATAGAGCTGGGTGGCGTCCATTACCTTGTTCAGCTCTGGCGCCATCAGTTCATCGGAAATGGTCTCTTCGGCTTCGGCCGCCACTTCCTGAACCTCTTCTTCCTCCTGAACCTCCAGCTCCTCGTCGAACTCTAACTCTGCATCCTGCATTACCAGTTGTTCTTGGCTCATGATATCTCTCCCTGACCTACACCAGAGTAAGACTCAGCTCTCTGAGTTAACGCTTTGGCAAATAGCCCATCGGGTTGATCGACTTGCCTTTGTACCGGATTTCAAAGTGCAAGCGCACATCCGGCGCATCCGTGCTACCCATATTGGCGATAACCGCTCCGCCCTTCACGGTGTCTCCCTCCTTGACCCTCAACTCATCGTTGTGAGCGTAGGCGGAGAGGTAATCATCGTTGTGCTTGAGAATTATCAGCTTGCCATAACCTCGCAGTGCACTGCCCGCATAGACCACTTTGCCGCTGCTCGCAGCGTAAATGGGTTGGCCCTTCTGGCCGGAAATGTCGATGCCCTTGTTGCCTTGTTCCGCAACGGAGAAGCCTTCAACGATCCGCCCTTTGGTCGGCCAATGCCAGGAGAGTGTTGACGAGGAACTGACGGTTTTTTGTTCTTTCGCCTGAGCGTATGCTGTTGACGAGGCAGGAGCAATCGTTTTCTGAGCAATAAATGGTGTGGTCGTACCTGCCGGAGCCGTGGCCAGGGGTTTGGGCCCCGTGCTGGTCACAACCGGTGTGGTTGCTGCCACCATCTGACCACCCGAGGAACCCGAGCCCCCCACATTGAGCACCTGGCCCACGTGCAATGCATAAGGAGCCTGGAGGTTGTTGCGCTGGGCCAAGGCCTGGTTGGAAAGACCGAACTGGCGACCGATGCTGCTCAATGTATCGCCACGGCGCACCTCGTAACTACCAGACCCCGTCACGCTGCCACGACTGACAGGGCTGCCGACGGTTGCCACCGCCATGGGGGCGGAAGCGCCATCGAGCCTGAGCTGCTGGCCGGGATAAATGTTATAGGGGGGAGTGATGCCATTGATGCTGATAAGCGAAGCCACATCCATGCCAGAACGAAATGCAATGGAGTAGAGAGTGTCTCCTTTGACCACGGTGTACCCGTTGCCTGCAATGCCGGGCTTGGTCATACCTTGACGCACGGGGATGGTCGAAGCGACCTGATCATTGCCCAGGCTGTGCACCGGAGCCGCAGTCTTGCTGGAGGAACAGGCAAGCAGCAGCCATGACAACACGACGACACCGCTACCTTGCCAAACACGCGAACACATAGTGGATCCTTAACGACTAAACCAGAAATAGGCCGCAACGGCCAAACCAATACAGAGCCAGCCCAGCACATCCACATAGTGCATCAGCTTGCGCTCCATCTTCTCGCCGCCCCAGCGCATCAGACCTGCAACCAGGAAGAAGCGCATGCCACGACCGATCAGCGAGGTCAGGATGAAAGGCAACAGTGCCATGTGAAGCAAGCCAGCCGTGACGGTAAACACCTTGTAGGGGATCGGCGTGAAGCTGGCAATAAAAATAACCCAGATGCCCCACTGCGCGAACCACTGCTCGGCCAGGGCAATCTTGTCCTCATAGCCAACCGAGGTCACCAGCGGCTGCACCACTGGCTCCCACAGGGCATAGCCGAGCAGATAACCAAACAGGGCGCCCAGCACCGAAAAGAGAGTGGCCAGCGCGGCATAGTGCCAGGCGCGATGAGGTTTGCCGAGCGCCATGGGCGCCAGCATCACATCCACCGGGATGGGCCAGAAGATGGATTCAATAAAGGCGGTGATGGCCAGATACCAGGGGGCATACTTGTGGCGTGCCCACTGCATCACCAGAACATAAAGGCGGGAAAACAACTTCACTCGACATCTCCGTCAATCAGGGGAACGAAACGTACCGGCTCCAGGATCCGGCTGGTGAGCTGGGAGCCCGATCGCTCGATGAGCTGCAGGGTCTGCTGGCCATCACCCACCGGCAACACCAGACGACCACCATCAGCCAGCTGATCGGTCAGGGCCTTGGGGACCTCACTGGCCGCCGCCGTCACCAGAATGGCGTCGAAAGGGCCCTTGTTGGGCCAACCTAGCCACCCATTGCCGTGCTTGGCCGACACATTGTGCAGGTCGAGCTGGCGCAATCTGCGCCGGGCCTGAAACTGCAGCGACTTGATCCGCTCCATGGTGTAGACATGCTCCACCAGGTGGGCCAGTACCGCCGTCTGGTAGCCCGATCCCGTCCCGATCTCCAGCACATGGGCCGGATCGTTCTGGATCAGCAGCTCGGTCATGCGCGCCACGATGTAAGGCTGGGAGATGGTCTGCCCATGGCCGATGGGCAGGGCCGTATTGTCCCAGGCCTTGTGGGCCATGGCCTCGTCCACAAACAGCTGGCGCGGCACCTTCGCGATCGCCGCCAATACGCGGAAATCGCGGACATCCTGGGCAATCAGTTGATTCAACAGGCGCTGTACTATCACAACGTCATCCCTGCAGATCCAGCCACGCGCCCAGGGTCGACAGACTGCCGTAGGCCGTCATGTCGATGGTCAGGGGAGTGATGGAGACATAACCCTGCTCGATGGCGGCAAAGTCCGTTCCCTCTCCCGCATCCTGCTGGTTGCCGGGGGGACCAATCCAGTAGACCGGCTGACCACGGGGATCCTCGGTGCGGATCACCGACTCCGCCCGGTGGCGATTGCCAAGGCGGGTCACCCTGATCCCCTTGATCTGCTCAAGCGGCAGGTCAGGCACATTCACGTTGAGGATCTGATCCGCAGGCAACGGATGCACCATCAGCCCCCGCACCAGCTGGGCGGCGTAGTGGGCCGCACTGGCGAAATGAGTCTTGCCCACCAGCGAAACGGCGATGGAGGGGAAACCAAGATGACGCCCTTCCGTCGCGGCCGCCACCGTCCCCGAGTAGATGACGTCATCCCCCAGGTTGGCCCCGTGATTGATACCGGCCACCACCATGTCGGGCTCAGGGCGCAGCAGTTCGTTGACCGCCAGATGAACGCAGTCGGTCGGCGTCCCCTTGACCGCATAACTCTTGATGCCGTGAAAACTGGACGCATCGAGGCGGATGACCCGCAGCGGCACTTCCAGCGTCAGGGAGTGGCTGGCACCGCTGCGGTTGCGATCCGGCGCCACCACCACGACCTCGCCACAGGCACGCAACGCCTCGCTGAGGGCGCGAATGCCCTCGGCGTGCACCCCATCGTCATTACTGACCAGAATTCGCATCGGTTGAGTTCCTGAAACCGTGATCGGCCTCTTCGGCCTGCATTAATTCGCGTACCACGCTGGTGGCAAAGGCGCCGGCCGGCAGGAAGAACGACAGGGTCAGCACCGCGTCCTCCCGTTGCCAGCTTATCTGCTCCGGCTTGAGCAGCAGCGGGCGCCTGTCCTGATCCAGCCCGGCTTTTTCCAGTCCTTCGCACCAGTCGCCATAAGGGGCCAGCACTCCTTGCTCGAACTCGGCGGCAGCACCCTGGCTCGCCAGACGGCCACGGCCCCACTGGGGAGCGGTCAGTTGCACGTCTCCGGAGGCAAGGCGCGCCTCCAGCTCGGGAGTCACGCTCTCTTCGCTGAAGATGGAGTGGCTGCCCTTGAGCATCACGCAGTCGCCTGCCAGCAGCTGATGGGCCAGTCCCTGCTCGATGCGGGCGCTGACGATGGCATTGAACAGCATGCTGCGGGCGGCGGACAGATAGAGGGAGCGCTTGTTGCGATCCTTGATCCGTTTGCCGGCGAACATCGCCTTGGCGGCCTCCAGGTTGTTGCCACCGCGGCCGAAACGCTGCTCGCCGTAGTAGTTGGGTACCCCCTGGGTTGCAATCGCCTGCAGACGGGATTCCAGCCCGTCGGCCTGCTCCAGCCCGGTGAGGCGCAGGGTGAAGTGGTTGCCCTTGAGATAGCCGACCCGCAGCTTCTTGTTGTGGCGCTTCACCTCAAGGATCCGGATGTTGTCGTTCTCGATGACCGAGAGATCCGGCTCGCCCTTGCCCGGCAGATGGATGCCGAACCACTGTTCGGTCACCGCATGGCGATCTTTCAGACCAGCCCAGGTCACCGCATTGCGGGCAACCCCGGCCGCATCGGCCAGCAGGCCAGCCACCCAGGCGGTATTCTCGCCGGTTTTGCGTACCCGGACGAAGATGTGTTCCCCCTCGCCGCAAGGTTCAAACCCGAGATCTTCATTGACCATGAAGTCGGCGGCCTCGGCCTTGAGGATGCCGCGAGCACTGGGCGTCCCGTGCAGATAGGCAAGTTGTTCAAGCATCATTGTTTCACCAGCAAGACGACGGCTTCGGTGGCGATCCCTTCCTTGCGCCCCGTGAATCCGAGTTGTTCGGTGGTGGTCGCCTTGACGTTCACCCGGTTCAAATCACATTGCAGATCTGCGGCCAGCACGGCGCACATGGCGTCGATATGGGGGGCCATCTTGGGGGCCTGGGCGATGATGGTCACATCCAGGTTGCCGATGGCATAACCTGCGAGCTGCACGCGGGCAAAGACATCCCGCAGCAGGATGCGGCTGTCGATGCCCTTGAATTCGGCTGAGGTATCGGGAAAGTGGCGGCCGATGTCACCGGCGCCGATGGCCCCCAGCAGGGCATCGCTCACCGCATGCAGCACCACGTCGCCATCGGAGTGGGCCAGCAGGCCCTGTTCATAGGGCACTGCCACCCCGCCCAGCATGCAGGGACCGACCCCGCCAAACTTGTGAACATCAAAACCATGTCCGATCCGCATCATGCCTGTGCCCTCCTCAATACACGGAAATCTGTCTCATCAAAACCATGTCCGGTGCGGATCATGCCTGCTCCTCTGGGGATGAATCGGGTCGTGCCGACCGGCACGCACGTTGTTGCTGTAAATAGAGCCCGGCCAGGGAGAGATCTTCCGGCCGGGTCACCTTGATGTTGTCGGCCCGCCCTTCCACCATGCGCACGGGGAAACCGGCCCGCTCCATGGCGGAGGCTTCATCCGTGATGGCGGCGCCGAGCGCCAGCCCCTCCTCCAGCGCCCGCTTGAGGGGGCGGACCAAAAACATCTGGGGCGTCAGGGCATGCCAGAGCTGCTCGCGATCCACGGTGGCGAGGATATTGCCGGCCGCATCGGTGCGCTTCATGGTATCGCGCACCCGGCTGCCGAGGATGGCACCGCCAGAGGCCATGGCGGCAGCAATGAGCGCATCGAGATCCTCGTGGGTCAGACAGGGCCGGGCGGCGTCGTGCACCAGTGCCCACTCCCCTTCTGCCATGTGCAACGCATTGAGCACGGAGAAGGCGCGCTCGCTTCCCCCTTCCACTCGCAACACCCGCGGATCGGTTGCCACGGTCAAGGTCTCAAACCAGCTGTCGTGGGGCGCCAGCGCCACGATCACACGGGCGATGGCGGGATGGGAGAGCAAACGCTCCAGGGTGTGCTCCAGAATGCATTTCCCTGCCAGGGACAGGTACTGCTTGGGGCAACTTGCCCCCATGCGACTGCCAATACCGGCAGCCGGGACGATGGCGGTCAGGCCGCTCAGGCTATCAGTCATCGTAGGGGGCACCATCAGGCTCCGTCACCTGATCCTTTTCTTTGGGAATGATTCGGTAGAAGGTCTCGCCCTGCTTGATGTAGCCAAGATCGTTGCGCGACAACTCCTCGATAGCCTCAAGGCCAGAAGTAAGATCGTCGATTTCCCGGTAAATCAGACTGTTGCGATCCTTGAGTACCAGGTTGTCCTGTTGCTGCCGCTCGATGGCGGTGGAGAGTTCCCGATAGTCGGAGAGGCCGTTTTTCCCCAGCCAGAGGTCATATTGCAGCCCTCCCAACAGGAGGAGCAGGATAAGAGTGAGTAGCCGCATGCACTGAGTCTCCTTCAAGCGGCTTAGTTTCCCATATTCGCAGGCAAGACAAAAGAAAGCCTGTGTGCCGGATGGGTTGGTCGGAATAAAAAATGCAGGTCACACACGCCCATAAGCGCAGAACGAAAAAGCCCCGCCAGATGGCGGGGCTTTGTGAAGCATGAACGCAGGCGAAAATTAAGCCTGGTTCTTCACTTCTTTCAGACCACGGAACGGAGCCTTGGCACCCAGGGCTTCTTCGATACGGATCAGCTGGTTGTACTTGGCAACACGGTCAGAACGGCTCATGGAACCGGTCTTGATCTGGCCAGCAGCGGTCCCCACAGCCAGGTCGGCGATGGTCGCGTCTTCGGTCTCACCGGAGCGGTGGGAGATGACGGCAGTGTAGCCAGCGTCTTTGGCCATCTTGATGGCAGCCAGCGTTTCGGTCAGGGAACCGATCTGGTTGAACTTGATCAGGATGGAGTTGGCGATGCCGTTGTCGATACCGCGCTTCAGGATCTTGGTGTTGGTTACGAACAGGTCGTCACCCACGATCTGGATTTTCTTGCCCAGTTCGGCGGTCTGGTAGGCGAAGCCTTCCCAGTCGGATTCGTCCAGGCCATCTTCGATGGAGACGATCGGGAACTTGGTGGTCAGGTCAGCCAGGAAGTCGGAGAAACCGTTGGAGGTGAAGACACGACCTTCGCCCTTCAGGTTGTACTCTTTCTTCTCTGCGTCGTAGAACTCGGACGCAGCGCAGTCCATGGCCAGGGTGATGTCGGTGCCCAGTTTGTAACCGGCAGCGGCAACGGCTTCAGCGATCACTTCCAGCGCTTCGGCGTTGGATTTCAGGTTCGGAGCGAAACCACCTTCGTCACCGACGGCAGTGTTGTAGCCCTTGGACTTCAGCACTTTGGCCAGGTTGTGGAACACTTCTGCGCCCATGCGAACGGCTTCTTTCAGGGTCTTGGCGCCAACCGGCTGGATCATGAACTCCTGGATGTCGACGTTGTTGTCGGCGTGCTCACCACCGTTGATGATGTTCATCATGGGCAGCGGCATGGAGTAGACACCCGGGGTGCCATTCAGCTCGGCGATGTGGGCGTACAGCGGCATGCCTTTGGCAGCAGCGGCAGCTTTGGCGTTGGCCAGGGAAACAGCCAGGATGGCGTTGGCGCCGAACTTGGATTTGTTCTCGGTACCGTCGAGGTCGATCATGATCTGGTCGACAGTGGCCTGGTCCTTGGCATCTTTACCCAGCAGAGCCTGAGCGATCGGGCCGTTGACGGCTTCGATGGCTTTCAGCACGCCTTTACCCAGGAAACGGCTCTTGTCGCCGTCACGCAGTTCCAGCGCTTCGCGGGAACCGGTGGACGCGCCAGACGGAGCGGCTGCCATACCAACAAAACCACCTTCCAGGTGAACTTCGGCCTCAACGGTCGGGTTACCACGGGAGTCGATGATTTCACGACCGATCACTTTAACGATCTTGGACATGTGTATTTCCTCAGGTTTCGTAAAAAAACAACAAAAATATGCCAAAAAAAGCGGCTGTGGCACAGAGCCCCAACCGCATTTATTTTCAATTACTTCAAATTACGCTTCTGATACTCGCCCGCCGCCTTCACAAAACCGGCGAACAGGGCGTGGCCATCACGGGGAGTCGAGGTGAACTCCGGGTGGAACTGCGCGGCCACGAACCAGGGGTGATCCGGGATCTCGATGATTTCCACCAGCTTTTTGTCGGCGGAGAGACCGGTCACCTTCAGACCTGCCGCTTCAATCTGCGGCAGCAGCTTGTTGTTCACTTCATAACGGTGACGGTGGCGCTCGTAAATGGTCGGGCTGCCGTACATCTGACGCACTTTGGAGTCTTCCACCAGGTGGCAGAGCTGGGAGCCCAGACGCATGGTACCGCCCAGATCGGACTTCTCGGTCCGGGTCTCGACGTTGCCTTCGTCATCCACCCACTCGGTGATGAGACCGACCACGGGGTACGGGCTGTCTTTCTTGAACTCGGAGGAGTGAGCCCCTTCCATGCCCGCCACGTTACGGGCGTATTCGATCAAGGCGACCTGCATGCCCAGGCAGATACCGAGGTACGGGATCTTGTTCTCGCGGGCATATTTGGCGGCCAGGATCTTGCCTTCCACGCCGCGTTCGCCGAAGCCACCCGGTACCAGGATCGCATCCAGACCTTCCAGCAGCTCGGCGCCACGGGTCTCGATGTCCTGGGAGTCGATGTACTTGATGTTGACGGAGAGACGGGTCTTCAGGCCACCGTGTTTGAGCGCTTCGTTGACGGACTTGTAGGCGTCCGGCAGGGAGACATACTTGCCCACCATGCCGATGGTGACTTCGGCAGTCGGGTTGGCCTCTTCATAGATGACCTGTTCCCACTCGGCCAGGTCGGCTTCTTTGCACTCGATGCCGAAGCGCTCGGTGATGTAGCCGTCCAGCCCCTGGGATTTCAGCAGCGCCGGGATCTTGTAGATGGAGTCGACATCCTTCATGGAGATGACGGCGCGCTCGGGCACGTTGCAGAACAGGGCGATCTTGGCACGCTCGTTGGCCGGAATGGCGCGGTCGGAGCGGCAGATCAGCACATCCGGCTGGATACCGATGGAGAGCAGCTCCTTCACGGAGTGCTGGGTCGGCTTGGTCTTCACCTCGCCGGCGGCGGCCAGGTAAGGAACCAGGGTCAGGTGCATGAACATGGCATTGTTGCGACCCACGATGGCCGCCAGCTGACGAATGGCTTCAAGGAACGGCAGGGACTCGATGTCGCCCACGGTACCGCCCACTTCGACGATGGCAACCTGATGGCCTTCGGCACCGGCAATCACCCGCTCCTTGATGGCGTTGGTGATGTGCGGGATCACCTGGATGGTGGCGCCCAGATAGTCACCACGACGCTCTTTGCGCAGCACGTCGGCATAGATGCGGCCGGTGGTGAAGTTGTTGCGGCGGGTCATCTTGGTGCGGATGAAACGCTCGTAGTGGCCCAAATCCAGATCGGTTTCGGCCCCGTCCTCGGTTACGAACACTTCACCATGCTGGGTCGGGCTCATGGTGCCCGGATCCACGTTGATGTACGGGTCCAGTTTCATGATGGTCACATCCAGACCACGGGCTTCCAGAATGGCTGCCAGAGAAGCTGCGGCAATGCCTTTGCCGAGGGATGAAACAACGCCACCAGTCACAAAAATATATTTGGTCGTCATGCTGAACCTGAAAGAAGTTTAGGGAATTTTAAGGGGTGCTTCGGGGATGAAGCAGGACGGGGAAACAGTATACCAAAACCCCCACTCCCAAACAATGAACAAAAATCTATCAGGCTCCTCGCCGCCCCGTCTTGCGCCAAATCAACTTTGCTCGGTTTCCTTGGCCCTGATCCAGGCCTCGTCCAGCTTCTCCAGGGAGCAATCCGTCATTTTCAGACCTTCTGCGGCAATAAAGTGTTCAACTTGACGAAAACGACGCTCAAACTTGGTGTTGGCAGCCCGCAGCACCTGCTCGGGATCCTTGCCCAGATGGCGCACCAGGTTGACGGTGGCAAACAAGAGATCGCCGAGCTCGTCGCTCACCCGCTCCTCGTCCACGTCGACCATCAGCGCCTCTTCCATCACCTCCTCGATCTCCTCGTGGATCTTGTCCACCACGGGCCCCAGGGTCTTCCAGTCGAAACCGACGGTGGCGCAGCGCTTCTGGATCTTGGCTGCTCGGGTCAGGGCAGGCAGGGAGAGGGGGATATCGTCCAGCACGCTCTCCTTGTCGAGCGCGGCCCGCTCTTTGGCCTTTTCCGCCTCCCAGTTCGCTTTGACCGCCTGCTCGTCACCCAGGTCGGCATCGGAGAAGACATGGGGGTGGCGGCGAATGAGCTTCTCGCTCACGGTATCGACGATGTCGGCAAAGTCGAACAATCCCTGCTCCTTGCCGAGCTGGGCATAGAACACGACCTGGAACAGCAGATCACCGAGCTCCCCCTTCAGCCCTTGCCAATCTTCGCTCTCAATGGCATCCGCCACCTCGTAGGCCTCCTCCAGGGTGTGCGGCACTATGGTCTGGAAGCTCTGCTTGAGATCCCAGGGACAGCCCCCGTTCGGGTCACGCAATCTGGCCATGATGTCGAGCAGTTGGGGAAGGTCGTAGCGTTGGGACATGGGCAACTCACTTTCGATTCGGTAAATGGGTTCAT
This sequence comes from Aeromonas sp. ZOR0002, assembly GCF_963866995.1. NCBI lineage: Bacteria > Pseudomonadati > Pseudomonadota > Gammaproteobacteria > Aeromonadales > Aeromonadaceae > Aeromonas > Aeromonas sp. ZOR0002. The sequence goes on from NZ_CAWMFQ010000188.1 coordinate 18,944, forward strand.
GAATATCCGCTCACGCCACTGCTCCACATGATGTGGAGCCATGGCGGCCGGAGATGGGGCGCGTGATATCCGTCTTCAATGCTCTGCAAGGAGGGAGAAAATGCAGACCGGCCACTGGGGCCGGTCGGTTGAGCATTACAGCCGCTTGGCGCTGATCACGTCGTTGAGCTGACTGAGCTTGGCCAACGCCCGGTTGAAGGCGTTGATGTTGTAAATCTCCAGCTCCATGTCTATTTCTGCGGTCTGCTCGCGCACGTTGGAGCGCGAACGCACTCCCATCACGTTGATCTTCTCGTTGGCGAGCACGGTGGTGATGTCGCGCAGCAGGCCGGATCTGTCGTTGGAGAGAATACGGATGGTGAGACCGTAACCGCCGGAGTAGTTCTCCCCCCAGACCGCATCGATCAGGCGCTCCGGGTTGCGACGCGACAGCTCCTTGAGCTGCTCGCAATCCTCCCGGTGGATGGAAACCCCCCGTCCCATGGTGATGAAGCCCTGGATGGCGTCCCCCGGGATGGGCTGGCAGCAGCGGGCGATGTGAGTCATCAGGTTGCCCACCCCTTCCACCACGATGTGATCCTTGGGTTTGGGGCGGAAGGGCACATTGGCCTTCTGCTCCAGCTTCTCCAGCAGACGGCGATCTTCTTCTTCCGCCGTCGGCTTGTTGTAGCGGGTGTCGAGGTAGTTGAGCAGCTGGTTGATGCGGATGTCGCCGCTGCCGATACCGGCCAGCAAATCTTCCAGCTCCTCCGCATGGAAGCGCTCCAGCACCACCTTGTCCACCTTGGAGAGGGTGAGGTTGTGTCTGTCCAGCTCTTTCTCCAGCAGCTCCTTGCCGGCGGCAATGTTCTTGTCCCGGTCCAGCTTTCTGAACCAGGTGGCCACCTTGGCCCGCGCCCGGCTGGAGCGCAGGAAGCCAGCGTTCGGGTTCATCCAGTCGCGGCTCGGGTTCGGCTCCTTCTGGGTGATCACCTCCACCTGATCACCGGTTTGCAGCGTATAGGTGAAGGGCACGATGCGACCGTCGATCTTGGTGCCGATGCAGCGGTGACCGATCATGCTGTGCACGTGATAGGCGAAGTCGAGCGGCGTCGCCCCTGCTGGCAGGTCGATGACATCGCCCTTGGGAGTGAAGACATAAACCCTGTCCTCGAACACCTGACTGCGCAGATCGTCCAGCAAGGAGCCGCTCTCCGAGAGATCCTCCTGCCAGGCGAGGAGTTTGCGCAGCCATTCGATCTTGTCTTCGAAGGTGCTGGTCTTGGCAGCGGCCTGGGCCCCTTCCTTGTAGCGCCAGTGCGCGGCCACACCGAGCTCCGCATCCTGATGCATCTGCTCGGTACGGATCTGGATCTCCACCGTCTTGCCCTCCTCCCCCACCACCACGGTGTGGATGGACTGGTAGCCATTGGGCTTGGGGTTGGCGACATAGTCGTCAAATTCGCGGGGAATATGGTGGAAATGGGTGTGAACGATACCGAGCGCCGCGTAGCAATCCTGCAGCCGCTTGGTGATCACCCGCACCGCGCGCACATCGAACAGCTCGTTGAATTCGAGGTGCTTCTTCTGCATCTTGCGCCAGATGCTGTAGATGTGTTTCGGTCGGCCATAGACCTCGGCCTCGACGCCGGCCTCGGCCAGGGCATCGCGCAGGGACTGCACGAATTCGCGGATGTAGCGCTCGCGGTCGAGCCGTTTCTCATCCAGCTGTTTGGCGATCTGCTTGTAGGTGTCCGGGTGCAGGTAGCGGAAGGCGAGATCCTCGAGCTCCCACTTGAGCTGACCGATACCGAGGCGGTTCGCAAGGGGGGCATAGATGTTGGTGATCTCCTGGGCCATCAGCACCCGGGTCTCCTCATCCGCCTTCTTCGCCTCACGCAGGCAGGCGATGCGCTCCGCCAGCTTGATGACCACGGCGCGCACGTCCTCGACCATGGCGAGCAGCATGCGGCGCACGTTGTCCACCTGCTCTGGCGAGGTTTCGCTGCGGTGAAGGGTTTGCAGGGAGCGGATGGCCTCCATCTCCAGCACCCCTTCCACCAGCTTGGCGATCTTGGGGCCGAAGTCCTCGTTCACCTTTTCCTGGCTGATGAGACCGGCTTCGACGAAGGGATAGAGAATGGCGGCCTTGAGGGTGGCGAGATCCATGCTGAGCATCAGCAGGATGCCCACCATCTCGACCCCGCGTACCAGCAGGCGGTTGGTGAGCGCTTCGTCACCCAGGGTCAGGCAATACTGGTAGACGGTTCGCAACTGATTCTTGTCACTTTCACTCAGGGTAAGGGAACTGACCCACTCATCCAGAGTGAAATTGTCTTTCAAATGAATATCGCGCACCGCAACCATGGTATCAATCCTTAAAAGTGTGGGGTCGAAAGCCGATGCTCTCCTCATCCCCTCATCAACTGATGACTGCCTCAAATGGGGATGCATGAAAGAGTTTTCAAGGCATGTCACCGCGCAAGGTGACAGGGCTCTTCCCCGCATCCGATCCACTATCGACGACCTAGATTACCCTAATCACTCCCGCTCAAACAGCGCTGCCGCCGCTGGAAAACCAAGATAACCACATGCTGCCCTGCCCGTTGAAGGCAACGAGAAACACCTGTTTTACCTCACTCTGGCAGCATCATGCACATCGAAAAATCATCACGACCGCATCTTGATTCATCCAGAATAATGCGGTCGTCTCGACTCAGCCTCGTTCGAACAGCGCCATGGACTCCAGATGACCGGTGTGGGGGAACATGTCCAGCATCCCCAGACGGGTCAGCTTGTAGCCCCCCTGCACCAGCACCTTACTGTCACGGGCCAGGGTGACCGGGTTACAGGAAACATAGACCACCCGTTTGGGGGAAAGTGCCACCACGTGGCTCATCACCTCCAGCGCCCCGGGTCTGGCCGGATCCAGCAGCACCAGATCGAACCCTTCCCGGGCCCAGGACATGCCCACGATGTCGCCGCTCAAGTCCGCCTTGTAAAAGCGGGCGTTGTCGATGCCGTTGCGGCGGGCATTCTCCTGTGCACGCGTCACCATGGCGAGCTCCCCTTCCACCCCCACCACTTCGCGGGCCTGACGGGCCAGCGGCAGGGTGAAGTTGCCGATGCCGCAGAAGAGGTCCAGCACCTTGTCATCCTTGCCTGCGTCGAGCCAGCTCAATGCCTGCTCCACCATGCGCTGGTTGACGGGCCCGTTGACCTGGATGAAGTCGCCGGGAGCGAATGCAAGAGACAGGCCATCCAGCGTGTAACTTGGCTGAGACTGTTGACGCAGAGGTTCGATCTGCTCGTCCGCCGCCTGCAGATAGAGGTCTATCCCCTGGGCGGTGGCAAACTCGGTCAAGTGCGCCCGATCCGCCTCGGTGGGGCGACCGGTGTGGCGCAGCAGCATCAGAATGCCCTGCTCCCCCTGAATGAGTTCCGCATGGCCCAGTTCGCGCTGGCTCTTCAGCCGGTTGAGGCATTCGCGCAGAGGGGCGATAAGGGCGGAGAGGGGCTCGGCCAGCACAGGACAGCCGGCAATCTCTACCAGATCGTTCGACTGGCGACGACGAAAGCCCACCCGGGTGCAGCGACCGTTCTTGTCAAACTTGATGGCCAGACGGCAGACCCGGCGGTAGGCGCGGGACTCCCCCGTCAGCGCAGGTGCCAACGCTGGCGCCTGGATGTTGCCAAGGCGCTCGAACAGGCTGACCAGTCCCGCCTCCTTGGCCGCCAGCTGATCTCCCTCTCCCAGGTGCTGGGCACTGCAACCGCCACACTCGCGATAGTGGTCGCAGAAGGGGGCGACCCGGTTGGCCGCCGGGGTCACCACCTGTTGCAGGGCGGCGTGGGCATAGTGCTTCTTGTCGTCGATGATACGGGCCTTGATGGCCTCGCCGGGCAGCGCCCCTTCGACGAAGATGGCCTTGCCCTGATGACGGCCGACGCCGACACAGTGGTGATCCAGACTGTCTACCGTAAATTCAATACGTTGGGGCTGGGTGGATTTCTTTTGGGGCTTGAAAAACTGGGCCATAAAACTTGGTGCCTATAGGTGGCTATGTCATGATTGTGGAATCTGCGGCAGACCATTGTCCCACAAGAATAATCGTATGACCAAATACGGCCTGAGGGCCCCAGCCGCGGCATCCGCCCCATCGTCCATTCTGACCAAAAGTGGCCCATTGATATGACCGGATACGGCCTGAGACCCCGTACAGCGACAATGACTGTATTGCCTGCCCGACCCCGGTGCCTGCATGCGCCCCGGGTCATGGCTTCTCTTGCGAAAGGCGGGTCGGCGGCATGACCAAGTACGGTCTCAGGGCCCGGGTGCTGGCCTTCACCATCTTGCCGACCCTCATCATCGGCGGCCTCATCGCAGGCTATTTCACCTTCCACCGCTATCAGCAGCTGGAAAACAACCTCATCGATCAGGGCATCAACATCATCGAGCCCCTGGCCATCGCCAGCGAATACGGCATGACACAGCACAGCCGCGAATCCCTCAAGCGGCTGATCGGGCTCACCCATCGCAAGAACTCGCCCTTCATCAAGTCCATCGCCGTCTTCACCCAGGAGAACCAGCTGTTCGTGACGTCCAACTACCACAGGGACTTCAGCCAGCTTCGTCTGCCGGACGGCAGCGTCATCCCGGCCCTGACCAGCGTCTCCGTCAACGGCGATGACATCATACTGCGCACCCCCATCCAGGCAGAGACCAGCCTGGACGGCTTCCCGCTGCCAAGCGACCTAGAGCCGCCGGTCATCGGCTACATTTCCATGCAGCTCGCCACGGACAGGGCCATCGTCCTGCAGTACCGCGACGCCTTCTTCGCGGTCATCATCGTGCTCATCGGGCTGGCCATAAGCGCCCTGTTCGGCTTCCGTCTGGTCAAGAGCGTGACCCAGCCCATCACCGACATGGTGCAGGCGGTGCACCGGATCAGGGAGGGGCGACTCGATACCCGGGTCAGCGGCCAGCTCACCGGCGAGCTCGACATGCTCAAGAACGGCATCAACGCCATGGCCAAGGCGCTCTCCGAATATCACGAGGAGATGCAGCAGAACATCGATCAGGCGACGTCGGATCTGCGGGAGACCCTCGAGCAGATCGAGATCCAGAACGTCGAGCTCGACATGGCGAAGAAGCGCGCCCAGGAGGCGGCCAGGGTCAAGTCCGAGTTCCTCGCCAACATGTCCCACGAGCTGCGCACCCCTCTCAACGGGGTCATCGGCTTCACCCGCCAACTGCTCAAGACCAGCCTGACCCCGAGCCAGACCGACTACATGCAGACCATCGAGAAGTCGGCGCGCAACCTCCTTGGGATCATCAACGACATCCTCGACTTCTCCAAGCTGGAGGCGGGCAAGCTGCAGCTCGAGCACATCCCCTTCAGCCTGCGGGACACCCTCAACGAGACCATGCACCTGCTGGGGCCGAGCGCCCACGACAAGCAGCTCGAACTCTCCCTCCAGGTGGATGCCGCCGTGCCGGACTACCTCACCGGCGACCCCATGCGCCTGCAGCAGGTGCTCACCAACCTCACCGGCAACGCCATCAAGTTCACCGAGCGAGGCAACGTGGACGTGCGTGTCGAGCAGACCGGGGAATCCAGCGGCAACAAGGTGCGCCTGCGGGTGCTGATTCGCGATACCGGCATCGGCATCTCGGAAGAGCAGCAGCGCCAGTTGTTCCAGGCCTTCAACCAGGCAGACTCCTCCATCTCCCGCCGCTATGGGGGCACCGGGCTCGGGCTCGTCATCACCCAGAAGCTGGTGCAGCAGATGGGGGGCCAGATCCGCTTCGAATCCGAACTCGGCAAGGGGTCGGTCTTCTCGTTCCACCTGGATCTGGATGTCTCGCCCCTGCCCCAGAGCGAGCGGCTTCCGCTGGATCGCATCCAGGGCAAGCGGGTCTGGCTGCTGGAGCCGGATCCCTTCACTCACGCCTCCCTGCTCGCCCTGCTGGGAGAGTGGCACCTGGATGTGCACTCCCTGACGGTGGACGAGGAGTGGCCCCCGATGAGCAGCCAGGACATGGTGCTCATCGGCAGCAGCACCCTGCACAGCCCGCAGCAGGTGATTGCCCGTCTCGACGGACTGGACGGCCAGCAGAACACCATAGTGCTGCTCAGCAGCCACGAGCCGGCCCTCTACGACGCCATGCTGGCCCACGGCGCCGTCCACTGCCTCTCCAAGCCCATCAACCATCGCAAGTTGCTGCACGCTCTGCTCTCCCCCGAGGCGGTACGCCGTGCCCCCCTGCCCGCGCCGACGCCGCGCAGCGTGCAGGCGGTCAAGGTGCTGGCGGTGGATGACAACGCCGCCAACCTCAAGCTCATCGCCGCCATGCTCAAGGAGATGGTGACCGAGGTGGTGGTGTGCAAGAACGGCAAGGAGGCGGTCAACCTGGCCCAGAGCCAGCCGTTCGACATCATCTTCATGGATATCCAGATGCCCGTCATGGACGGCATCAGCGCCACCCAGGCGATCCGCCACCACTCCCTCAACACCGAGACCCCCATCGTCGCGGTCACCGCCCATGCCATTCCCGGTGAGCGGGAGCGCCTCATTCGCCAGGGCATGGACGACTACCTGGCCAAACCCATCGACGAGGGGATGCTGGCGCAGCTCATCACCGACTTCGCCCACCGGCGGCACCAGAATCACGGGGATCAGCAGATAGACTGGCCCCTCGCCGTGCGTCAGGCCGCCGGCAAGCCAGCCCTCGCCCGGGAGATGCTGACCATGCTGCTGGCCAGCTTCGACGAGGTGGAGCCCATCCTGGCGGCGGCGCTGGAAGGGAGTGCCGAGGATGCAGACGTGCTGGCCCAGCTCCACCGCCTCAACGGTGGCTGCGCCTACTCCGGGGTGCCGGGTCTGCAACGCCTGCTCTCCCAGCTCGAGCAGCAGCTGCGCGACGGGGTCGCCGTGAGCGATCTGGAACCCGAATTGCTGGAGCTGCAGGATGCCCTGGAGCAGGTGAGGCAAGAGGCCCCCCGCTACCTGGCCCTGACCGACTGAGGCGCTTTTTCTGACTGGACAGGCGGCAGGTGGTAACATCTGCGCCGTTTCCACAGGAGTCAACATGACCAACAACGATATTCTGCGCCGCCTGCGCTATGCCCTCAGCATCAGCAACGACCAGATGGTCGAGATCTTTGCCAAGGGCAATCTGGCCATCACCCATGCCCAGTTGCACGGCTGGCTGATGAAAGAGGCCGAAGAGGGCGAGGCACAGGAAGCGGGCTTCGCCGCCTGCCCGGACTCGGCACTGAGCCAGTTCCTCGACGGCTTCATCGCCCTGCGCCGCGGTGTGCGGGAAGATGCCCCGCCCCAGGTGATCCCGAACCGGATCAACAACAACCTGATCCTGCGCAAGCTGCGCATCGGCCTCAACTACAAGGAAGAGGAGATGCTGGGCACCCTCAAGCTCGCGAACTTCAACCTCTCCAAGTCCGAGCTGAGCGCCCTGTTCCGCGCCAGGGATCACAAGCACTATCAGGATTGCGGGGATCAGATCCTGCGCAACTTCCTGATTGGCCTCACCGCCAAATACAGGCCCGGGCCCTGATGACCGCCTCCGGCCAGGTGCGAGGCTAGACCATGGGCTGGCGCCGCCTGCTGGCTCCACGCCCGTCGGCGAGCGGCGGTGCGTGTCGGTTCGCGGCGCGCTGGTTCTGGTCACTGCCCCTCATCCTGCTGCTCGGCGCCTGCCAGCCTGCGCCCTATCGTCTCAATCAGGAGCATCAGAGCGCCAGCCAGAACGAGCGCATCGCCTTTCTCATCCTGCACTACACGGATGAAGAGGATGCCCGCTCCCTGCGCCTGCTGACCGAGCCGGAGCACAAGGTGAGCGCCCACTACCTGATCCCCCGCGACACCGACGAACAACCGTTCCCGGTCTACCAGCTGGTGCCCGACAGCCAGCGGGCCTGGCACGCCGGACGCAGTCGCTGGCATCACTACGCCGGGCTCAACGCCAGTTCGCTCGGCATCGAGATAGTCAATCTCGGGTATGACGAGAAAGACGCGGCCCTGCCCGCCCATCTGAGACACTGGCAACCCTATCCCCCTGCTCAGATCGCCGCCCTCGGCGCCCTCGCCCGGGATCTGGTCGAACGCTACCAGATCCCCCCCACCCAGGTGCTGGCCCACAGCGACGTCGCCCCCGAGCGCAAGCAGGATCCCGGCCCCCGGTTCCCCTGGCGCGAGCTCGCCCTGCGCTACGGTGTCGGCGCCTGGCCCGACGAGGCCCGGGTGGCCGAGCTGCGCCAGACGCAGCTCATCCCCTGGGATGCGCTGCAATGGCAGCAGCAGCTTGCCCGTTACGGCTACGGCCTCCCCCAGCACGGCGCCTGGGATGAGCAGAGCCGCGCCGCCCTGCGCGCCTTCCAGCTTCACTTTCGCCCCGCCCTGGTCACCGGCGAGCCGGATGCCGAGTGCCAGGCCATCCTCACCGCCCTGCTGGAGCGCTACTTCCCGGAACCAGGCTGAGGCGCCCCTTCCCTTTCGCCCTCTGCACACGGATGCCCGGCCCCATGCCAGATGAGCACGGGGTTCATCCCTCCTTCCACTCCTGAAAACCACAAGGGACGCCGAAGCGTCCCTTGTGGTTTTCATACCAGCGAAGCGGCATCAGATCCCCTGACGGGCTTCCTGCATCAGCGCACGCATGTCGCTGACCGCCTTGGCCAGACCGTCGAAGGCGGCGCGGCCGATGATGGCGTGACCGATGTTGAGCTCATAGAGCTCGGGGATGGCGGCGATGGCCTTGACGTTGTGGTAGTGCAGGCCGTGGCCCGCATTGACCTTCAAGCCCTTGCCAGCGGCGTAGGAAGCACCGGCGGCGATGCGCTTGAACTCGGCGTTGCGCTCGGCATCCGTGGTGGCATCGGCGTAGCGGCCGGTGTGGATCTCGATGAAGGGAGCACCGCTCGCGGCGGCCGCATCGATTTGCAACGGATCCGCATCGATGAAGAGGGATACCTGAGCACCGACGGCCGCAAGACGGGTCACCGCATCGGTCACCTTGTCCAGCTGGCCCGCCACGTCCAGGCCACCCTCGGTGGTCACCTCGGTGCGCTTCTCCGGCACCAGGCAGACGAAGTGGGGCTTGATGCGGCAGGCGATGCCGATCATCTCCTCGGTCACCGCCATCTCCAGGTTCATCCTGGTCTGGATGGTCTGGCGCAGGATCTCCACGTCCCGGTCGGTGATGTGGCGGCGATCTTCCCGCAGGTGGACGGTGATGCCATCGGCACCGGCCTGCTCGGCCACGAAGGCGGCCTGTACCGGATCCGGATACTGGGTGCCGCGGGCGTTGCGCAGGGTGGCGATATGGTCGATGTTCACACCCAGGTAGATCTCGCTCATTGCTTACTCCTTGATACAGGTCATCTGTGAATGCCGGAGCGGGTGGTGCCCGCTCCTCTGTCCATGTGCCGCCGCAGCCCGGTTCTGGCCACGGCGACAGCATTATTGTTCATGAAAGGCGATGTCATAAACACAAAACATCACCAGATAATAAAAATCAGCTTGAAACACTGCCTTTTCGCTTCAAAAAGAGCTCCCTGCTCTTCAGTTGACGCTTGCCGAGATAGGGCTGCAGCGCCAACCGGCTGAAACGCTTGGCCGCCTGCAGCAAGGGAGGCGTGTCGAAACGCCCTTCGGCGAAGGCCAGCAGGTGGGCACCGAGGAACAGGGTACGGGGATCCGGCGCCCGCTCGCAAGCGACAAAGCCGAGCTCCCGCTCGAAGCCGTAAAGCAGGGTGGGGTCGATGGGGGAGTCGTCGTCCGCGGCATATTCGAAGTCCACCGCGTAGCCCAGGGCCTGCAGCAGCAGGAACTCGAAGCGGCGCAGGGGCAGCTCCGGGGTCTCGCCGTCCGCCAGGGCCATGATGGCACGGGCATAGGCGTCGAACACCTCGGGGAAGGGGGTGTGCGCTTCCAGCAGGTAGTAGACCAGCTCGTTGAGATAGAGGCCGTAGAAGAGACGATCCCCGCCGAGGCGCAACGAGTGATCCGGGCACTCCACCTGGGTGAGGTTCTTGAGATCCCCCTTGCCGCGCCAGGCAATGGTGAGCAGGGTGAAGGGCTGCAGCAGCCCCTTCAGAGAGGAGCGTGGCCCGCGGGAACCGCGAGCCACCAGGGTGAATCGACCGCTATCCTGGGTGAAGACCTCGACCAGCTGGCTGGTCTCCCGATAGGGCCGACTGTGGATGACGAAAGCCGGGGTCAGCAATCAGTCGTCGCCATACCCGAGGCTGCGCAGGGCCCGCTCGTCGTCGGCCCAGCCGGACTTGACCTTGACCCACAGCTCGAGATGCACCTTGTTCTGGAACAGCCGTTCCATGTCGATGCGCGCCTCTGTGCCGATGGTCTTGATCTTCTCGCCCTTGTTGCCGATGACCATCTTTTTCTGGCCTTCGCGCTCCACCAGGATGAGCCCGTGGATGTGGTAGAGACCGTTTTCCTCGACCTTGAAGCGCTCGATCTCCACCGTCACCGAATAGGGCAGCTCCTCGCCGGTGAAGCGCATCAGCTTCTCGCGGATGATCTCGGAGGCCATGAAGCGGGAAGAGCGGTCGGTCACGTAATCTTCCGGGAAGAAGTGGACGTTCTCCGGCAGCAGATCCTTGGCCCACTCGCGGATCTTCTCCACGTTGGTGCCCTTCTCGGCGCTGATGGGCAGGATGTGGGCAAAGTTCATCTGCTGACCCAGCCACTCGAGGTGCGGCAGCAGATCCTCTTTCTCCTTGACGTTGTCGATCTTGTTGACCGCCAGCACCACGGGGCACTTGAGGTGGCGCAGCTTGCCCAGCACCATCTCGTCATCCTTGGTCCAGTGGGTGCCGTCCACCACGAACACCACCATGGCCACGTCCCCCAGGGAACTGGTGGCGGCGCGGTTCATCAGGCGGTTGATGGCCCGCTTCTCCTCGATGTGCAGACCCGGGGTATCCACATAGATGGTCTGATGGTTCTCCTCGGTGTCGATCCCCAGGATCCGGTGACGGGTAGTCTGGGGCTTCTTCGAGGTGATGCTGACCTTCTGGCCGAGCAACTTGTTGAGCAGGGTGGACTTGCCCACGTTGGGGCGGCCCACGATGGCGACAAAGCCGCAATAGGTGGTATCTGTCATGACCGCGTTCCCAATGCTGATGGAGTGAAAAGAGCGCACTGTGCCGGATCCGTCATGGTGCTCATGACAACTGTG
>NZ_CAWMFQ010000189.1:0-782 GCF_963866995.1 Aeromonas sp. ZOR0002
CCCTGTGGCGGCGCAGACGCCGCCGCTCGGCGTCCGATGAGGGTGTCTGCGCCATCAAGTAACTCCCGAAAAAAAGCCCCGCAGTGCGGGGCTTGTTGTTGCGGGTCACAGGCTGGCGGGCAGGTCGCTGCGCAAGATGGCGTAGTGGCGCAGGGAGATGAAGCCATCCCCCTTGCGCTCGCACTCCCGCGCCGTTCCCTCGTAGTGAAAACCGGCCCGCTCCAGCAGGCGGGCGGAGGGGTGGTTGGGCTCCTCCACCACCGCCATAAGCCGGTGCAGGTCGGTGGTGCGGTAAGTGAGCGGCAGCCAGAGTTGCAGCGCCGCGCTCATTACCCCCTTGCCCCAGTGTTCGGGATAGAGCCAGTAGCCCAGCTCGGCACACCGGTGAGTCGGGTCGGCATCGTTGTAGCCGATGGCCCCCAGCGGTTCGCCCGTGTGCCGGTCGCGAATGAGGTGCCAGGCGCCACGGCCGGTGCGGGTCAGCTCGGCATACCAATCCATCTGTGCCCGGCATGCCGCCAGGCTGTCGTAGCTGACGCCGTAGTAGGCGACGACCCGGGGATCGGAGAGGCCGCGATAGATGTGAGGCAGGTCGGTGTCGGTGACGGGATCCAGCCTGATGTGGGGTGGTGCTGATGTCATGATGACTCCTTGCGGCCAGCCGTGGCTGGCCGCGTGTGTTGCGTAACAAGAGATGGATGATCCGGGCTGGCGTCAGGCAAACCCGAGCCGCTCGGCAAGGCGCGCCAGCTCGTCACGCCACTGCTGCTGCAGGCGCGGGG
>NZ_CAWMFQ010000190.1:0-4318 GCF_963866995.1 Aeromonas sp. ZOR0002
CCGGAGAGCTGCCAGATGGCGCGATCGCCGGCCCCCTCCAGCCCCACCTGACGCAGCAGTGCCTGGGCCTGTTCGGTGCGCTCGGCACTGGGCACACCCGCCAGCTGCAGGCCGAGGGCCACGTTGTCTCGCACGTTGCGCCAGGGCAGCAGCCCCTCGCTCTGGAACACCACGCCGCGCTCGGCGCCGGGGCCGGTGACCGGCTTGCCCTCAAGGCTTATCTGGCCGTGGTGGCAAGGCTCGAAGCCCGCCACCAGGTTGAGGAGGGTCGTTTTGCCCGAGCCCGAGGGCCCCAGCACCACCATCAGCTCCCCCTCGGACAGGGAGAGGTTGATGTTGTCGAGCACCCGCCTGCCGGCGTACTCGGCGGACACATGAGAGAGCTGCAACATGGTCGTCTCCTTGGATTTACTGGGCCACGGCTTTCACGAAGCGATCGGTCACGAACTGGCGGTAGTCCGAGGCGGCGTTCGCGACCTTGCCCTGGCTCTCGAGGAAGCGGGCGGTGTCGATGATGGTCTGGTTGACGAGGCGCCCGAGCTCGGCACTCTGGGCCTTCGCATCGAGGTAGGTGTTGCCCTTCACCAGCGCAGGAACGTCCGCCTCGGGAACGCCGCTCAGCTTGGCCAGCTTGGCGAGGTTGTCCGGCTTGGTGAGCCAGCCGTCGGGGTTGGCCAGGTAGTCGCGCTGGGCGGCCAGGGTGCTGTTCACGAAGGCCTGCACCACTTCGGGGTGGGCCTTGGCAAAGTCCTTGCGCACCACCCAGACGTCCAGGGTCGGCGCCCCCCAGTCACCCACCTGGGCGGAGTCGGTCAGCACCTTGCCCTCCTTGGTGAGCTGGTTGAGGGCGGGGGCCCAGACATAGGCGCCGTCGATGTCGCCCCGCTGCCAGGCGGCGATGATGGCCGGTGGTTGCAGGTTGACGATCTGCAGCGTCGCGGGGTCGACGTTCCAGTGCTTGAGGGCCGCCAGCAGGCTGTAGTGGGTGGTGGAGGTATAGGGCACGGCGATGCGCTTGCCCGCGAGATCCTCGGGTTTTGCGAGCCCCTGCTTCACCACCAGGGCCTCGGACTCCCCGAGCTTGGAGGCGAGCAGGAACACCTCGATGGGCAGATTCTGGCTCGCCGCCACCGCCAGGGGGCTGGAGCCGATGTTGCCTATCTGCACGTCGCCGGAGGCGAGCGCCCGTACCACGCTGGCGCCGCTTTCAAACTTGCGCCAATCCACGGTGGCGCCGCTCTCCCTGGCGAAGCTGTTGTCGGCCTGGGCCACCTTGGCGGGTTCGGCGGAGGTCTGGTAGGCCACGGTGACGTCGAGAGCCTGGGCGGACTGGCCGAGCAGCATGGAGGCTGCGAGCCACAGAGAGATGCCTTTTGCTGTCATGATGCACTTCCTTGTTGGGGGTGTTGGAAGCCACATCTTTATCTGAACATCCCCGGGGGCGAAGGAACGAGAAGGGTGTTCTCATGCCGTTTGGTTCTTAGAAAAAGAACGGTAAATCAATGATCTGATTGAGATATGCCAGAAAGTGGATAGCTTGCTCACCCGCCGTCTATCGGGTGGCTGGCGCAAGGGGCCAAGGGCCGGCCACCAGGGGCCGGCAGGTGCGTGCAGGGGCTGGCCAACAGGGAGGGCAGTGACTGACAGGGAGAAGAGAGGAAAAGGCCCCGCCAGGTTAGCGGGGCCGGGGGATCAGCGCTCCACCAGCGGGGCCGAGCGGTAGCTCCACAGGCCATAGGTGCGCAGGGCGTCCCGGTAGATGCCAAGCAGCTCCTCCGGGCTCGCCTTGGCCAGGGCCGAGAGGGGCTTGTCCGGGTAGGCGACGCTGTCGATGCGGATGTTCGCCGGGCCGCTCTGCCAGCAGGCGATTTCCAGCAGGGTCTGGCCCCGGCGCACATGGCTCGCCGAGCTCACCAGGGTGGCGAACTCAATCTCGTGGCGGGCGAGGGCATAGCCACTGTAGAGGGCGTTCTCCACCGTGCTGGTGGCGTAGTTCTCCTCGATGATGCGGGAGCGGTCGATGCCCTTTTTCGCCAGCCAGTCCGCCATCAGCTTGCCCTCGGTCTGGCGGTTCTGGGGCACGCCGCCGGTGAGGATGACGAGGGCTGCCGGATCGGCCTGGGCCAGGGCGCGGGTGGTCTCGAGGCGTCCCAGCAGGATCTCGTGCATGCTGCCATCGGGGTTGAGGGCATAGCCCAGGGTGACGATGGCGCGGCGCCCCTTCTTCTCACCCCGTCCCTGACGCTCCTTGAGGGGGGTGGCGACCACCCTGTCCACGGTGGCGAACAGTCGCTGCAAGTCGGCGGCGCGACCGGCATTGAGCTCACCGACCCGCTTGAGGTAGCCATCGGATTTGGCCTGGTTGCCCTTGAAGCGCTGCCAGGTGGCCAGATAGGTGTTGATGTCCAGATCGTCCGGGGCGGCGGTGAGGGCCTGCTCGAACAGGGCGATGGCCCTGTCCACGTTGCCGTTGTAGATCTGGGCGTTGGCCGCCGAGATGAGCAGATCGGTGCGATAGGGCTCGAGCTGGTGGGCCTCCAGCAGCAGGGTGGTCACCTGCTCCATGTTGCTCGGCATCTTGGCGGTGAAGCCCGCATCGGAGACCCGGGCGGGGGAGTGGAAGATGCGGGCGGCGTCTGCCAGCAGCTGATCCACCACCTGGCGCTTGCTGATGAACTGCTCGTAATTCTGCTCCTTTTGCAGGGAGCGCACCGGGGCGGCCCAGGCATCGGATGAGACAACGAGCGGCAGCGTCAGCAGGCTGGTGAGGGTCAGGGCAATCGCGGTTTTCTTCATCATGGGGCTCCCTCTGGGGTGCGGGGCGCGATGCCGTGGCTCGTCCCCTGAATGCTTTTCCAATAAAAACAGATGCTTGGTTTGCTGCTTACTCTACTCCCTTCCCGATGAAAAAAACGTGAACCGTTCCGGTTATCCCGATGCCCCCCTCAGCGCAGCCCCAGACGTTCCTGCAGGAAGGCCAGCCAGGCCTCCACCTTGGCGGGCAGGTGGCGGCGCTTGGGATAGACGCACCAGATGCCGTGCTCGGGCAGGGCATGGTCTGGCAGGACGGGCACCAGCCGCCCGATGGCGAGATCCCGCGCCACGATGAAGTCCGGCATGTTGCCGATGCCAAGCCCCGCCAGCAGCGCGGTGTGGATGGCATCGCTGTTGTTGACCTCGAAATTGCCCCTGGGGGTGATGGCCACCTCTCCTTCGGGGCCGTGCAGCCGCCACTGGGTGCCGCCGCGAAACAGGGAGTAGAAGAGGCAGTTGTGGCGCTCGAGATCCGCCGGGGTGCGGGGCGTGCCGGCCTGCGCCAGGTAGGCGGGGGCGGCGCACAGGGTGCTGAGACAGGGGGCGAGGCGGCGGGCGACCAGGCTCGAATCCTCCAGCTCGCCGATGCGCACCGCCACGTCGAACCCCTCGGCCACCAGATCCTGCCGGGCGTCGCTCATCTCCAACTGCAACTGCACCTCGGGGTGAAGGGCGAGAAACTCGGGGACAAGGGGGGCGATGTGGCGCCGGCCATAGACCATGGGCACCGTCACCCGCAGCAGGCCGCGGGGGGCCGATTGCAGGGCGCCGATGGCATCTTCCCCGTCGCTGGCCAGGCGCACTGCATGGCGCACCGTCTCGAAGTAGCGCTCCCCCGCCTCGGTGAGGGTGAGGGAGCGGGTGGTGCGATAGAGGAGCTGGCAGCCGAGGGCCTGCTCGAGCTGGCTCACCTTCTTGCTCAGCACCGACTTGCTGAGACCGAGCTGACGGGCGGCGCCGGAGAAAGTGCCCGACTCCACCACGGCGACGAAGGCCGGGAGCAGGGCGAAGGCTTCCTGGTTCATGTTGTTCTCGATATGGAAACAATGTTGTTTCGTGAGGGTAGATTATCCCCAAATCAAAAACAATTTACCCTGCTCGTCAGTTCAACCAAGGAGCAACCCCATGATCCCCCCGCTTGTTGACCGCGGCCCCGGCCGCCCCGCCCTCGGCCAGACACTCGGCCAGACCCTGGGCGCCCTGGCCGCCTTCGCTGCCGGCCTGCTGCTGGCGCTGATGATCGCCCAGAACGGCGCCCTGTCCCGCGCCACCGACCCCTGGCTCGCGAGTTGGCTGGCCCACGGGGTCGGCACCCTGGTGGCCGGGCTCCTGTGGTGGCTCTCCCCAAGGCCCCCGACGCCGGAGGCGGCCCCGCCCTGGGCCTGGCTCGGCGGTCTGCCGGGGGCGCTCACCGTGGTGCTGGCGGCCCTCTGCCTCAACTCGCCCCTCGGCATGGCGGGCACCCTGGCCCTGCTGCTGCTCGGCCAGCTGCTGTTTGGGGCCC
>NZ_CAWMFQ010000191.1:0-1846 GCF_963866995.1 Aeromonas sp. ZOR0002
TCCAGGTCGACAAGCGCATGCAGGACATCGCCGCCGGGGAAGCAGATCTCAATGCCCGCATCAACCTCTCACGCGACGACGAGATTGGCTCCCTGGCCGGCAGCGTGGATCGCTTCATCGAGAAGCTGCAGAAGATGATCAGCGCCACCATGGACAACAACCAGCACATCAACCAGCACGTGCACACCTCGGTCAACCGGGTCCAGGCCATCAGCCAGAGCAGCCGCCAGACCGCTGCGCATGCCCAGGCGCTGCACCACGACAGCGAGCAGATGGTGCAGGTGGCCACCACCATCTCGGACAACTGCAACCTGGCGGCACACAACGCCAACGAGGTACGCCAGCTCACCACGCAAAGCAGCCAGTATGTCTCCTCCGCCACCGCCGGCATGCAGCGGGTGGTCATGGAGGTGGGTGAATGTGCCACCGCCATCAATGCCCTCAAGGAGCAGGCAGGGCAGATTGGCCAGATCATCTCCACCATCAGCAATATCTCGGAGCAGACCAACCTGCTGGCACTCAATGCCGCCATCGAAGCCGCCCGGGCGGGCGAGATGGGGCGCGGTTTTGCCGTGGTGGCCGACGAGGTGCGCACCCTGGCCAATCGCACCGCCACCTCCAGCGCCGAGATAACGGATGTGATCAACAGCATCCAGCAGCAGACAGAGCAGGCCTATCTGATGATGCAACGCAACCTGAAAACCGTGGAATCGGGTATGGCGGACTCCGACAACACCAAACAGATCCTGTTCAAGGTAGAAGAGGCCATCGATCAGCTCGCCGACATGGTGCAACAGGTGGCAGAGGCGACCAGCCAGCTCTCCCACACCCTGGGGCACACCACGGGCAAGGTTTCGGATATCAGCCTGCAGGCCCAGACGGGCGAACAGGAAGCCCAGGAGTGCCTGCAACTGGCCTCCTCCCTCCATCAGGCCAGCCAGCAGCAACAGCAGTTGCTGTCGCAATTTCGGGTCTAGTGCGGGCGAGGCAAGGCCCCCGCCCTCCCCCCAGCGCCGCTGAATTTAGCCCTTGGGCCGGGGGGCTTCGCCTGTTAAAATTCCGCACTTGAAATTTTCCAGGGCCAAGCCGCCCGAACTAGCGAAGGTCTACCGCGATGCGTACCAGCCAATATCTGCTTTCCACTCTCAAGGAAACCCCCTCCGACGCTGAAGTTGTCAGCCACCAGCTGATGCTGCGCGCCGGGATGATCCGCAAACTCGCTTCCGGCATGTACGCCTGGCTGCCGACCGGCCTGCGGGTCCTGAAGAAGATTGAAAACATCGTCCGCGAAGAGATGAACAATGCGGGTGCCGTCGAAGTGTCCATGCCGGTGGTACAGCCCGCCGAGCTGTGGCAGGAGTCCGGCCGCTGGGATGACTACGGCCCCGAGCTGTGCCGCCTGACCGACCGTCACAACCGCCCTTTCGTGCTGGGCCCGACCCACGAAGAGGTGATCACCGCGCTGGTCCGTTACGAAGTGAACAGCTACAAGCAACTGCCGCTGAATCTGTACCAGATCCAGACCAAGTTCCGCGATGAAGTGCGCCCCCGTTTCGGCGTGATGCGCGGCCGCGAATTCCTGATGAAGGATGCCTACTCCTTCCACATCGACAAGGCTTCCCTGGTCGATACCTATGAGAAGATGCACGCGGCCTACTGCACCGCCTTCACTCGCATGGGTCTGAACTTCCGCCCGGTGCAGGCCGATACCGGCTCCATCGGGGGCACCGGCTCCCACGAATTCCAGGTGCTGGCCGAGAGCGGTGAAGACTTGATCGCCTTCTCCGATACATCCGATTACGCCGCCAACATCGAGATGGCCGAAGCCCTGGCACCGGCTGGCGAG
>NZ_CAWMFQ010000191.1:1942-6419 GCF_963866995.1 Aeromonas sp. ZOR0002
CCGCTTTCCTGAACGTGGCGCCGACCGCCATCGCCAAGACCCTGCTGGTACTGGCCGAGGAAGACGAGCACGGCAAACAGGCCGTCATCGCCCTGGTACTGCGTGGCGACCACGAGCTGAACGAAATCAAGGCCGAGAAGCTTTCTGGCGTGGCTAACCCGCTGACCTTCGCCAATGACGAGCAGATCAAGGCTGCCGCCGGTTGCGACGCAGGCTCCATCGGCCCGGTCGGCTTTGCCGGTCGCATCATCGTCGATCGCAGCGCCGCCCATCTGAGCGATTTTGTTTGCGGCGCCAACGAGACCGGTTTCCACCTGACCGGTGCCAACTGGGATCGCGACATCACCGCTTACGAAGTGGCCGACCTGCGCAACGTGGTGGAAGGCGACCCGAGCCCGTGCGGCCAGGGCAAGCTGCTGCTCAAGCGCGGTATCGAAGTGGGCCACATCTTCCAGCTGGGTACCAAGTACTCCGAAGCGATGAAGGCGAGCGTGCTGAACGAAGGCGGCAAGTCCGTCACCATGGAGATGGGTTGCTACGGTATCGGGGTTTCCCGTCTGGTGGCTGCGGCCATCGAGCAGAACAACGACCAATACGGCATCATCTGGCCGGACGCCATCGCCCCGTTCGAAGTGGCCATCGTGCCGATGAACATGCACAAGTCCGAGCGCGTGGCCCTGCAGGCACAGCAGTTCTACGCCGAGCTCAAAGCCGCCGGTGTAGACGTGCTGTTTGACGACCGCAAGGAGCGCCCGGGTGTGATGTTCGCCGACATGGAGCTGATCGGTGTGCCCCACGCCATCGTCATCGGTGACCGTGGTCTGGACAACGGCGTGGTGGAGTACAAGTGCCGCCGCTCCGGCGAGAAGCAGGAAGTGGCGATCAAAGAGATCGTTGCCCTGCTCAAGGCCAAGCTGGGTCGCTGATAACGCGACACCGCCTCTCGCTTTTCATAGGAAAGCCCCGAGTGCCACGGCACTCGGGGCTTTTTATATGGCTCTCAGCCATGATGCACAAAAATGCGTCTCCAGCGTGAACCAATGAGATAACTGCATTGCCCTGTACACGGTACGGCTGATTTCCTAGACTGGCGCTCTTTACCCAGCTTGCCCGAGAAGTTATGTCCATCGCCTCAGCCAATACCGTTGTCGTGCTCGACTTCGAGACCACAGGGCTTTCACCCGGACAAGGGGATAGAGCCATCGAGATCGGTGCCGTCAGAATCAAGGATGGCCATATCAGTGAGCGTTTCTCGGCATTGATGAATCCGGGCTTCAACGTGAGCAGCTTCATCGAGCAATATACCGGGATCAGCAATGCCATGCTGAAACAGGCTCCCCCCTGTAACGAGGTGATGGCGGATTTCGTCGACTTTATCGGTGATGACAATCTGGTCGCCCACAACGCCTCCTTCGACAAGCGCTTTCTGGATGCGGAAATAGAGCGATTGCCGGCGCAATACCGCGGCCAGTTCGCCTGTTCCCTGCTGCTATCGAGGCGCCTGTTTCCCGATGCCCCGGATCACAAGCTGGGTACCCTGGTGCAATACCGGAGTCTGCCCAATGACGAGGTGTTTCACCGTGCCCTGGCGGATGCAGAGGTGACGGCCCACCTCTGGCTTGCCTTGTTGGAAGAGCTGGCGTGTCGACATGGCATTATCGACCCGGACTTTGAATTGCTGCTGACCCTTGGCAAGAAGCCAAAACAGGTGATTCCATCCTTCCTGCGGGAATATGCGACTCGGAAATAATATGTGCCGACATGCATCATCAATCATCCATGCCATGTCGGCACTGAATTTACCCGCCTTCACATCCATGATGGCCCGGCGTAAAGAGAGGCAGGCAAGCAGATAATTTAGCACTGCACATCAATGAAAAAGCGCGCCAAATGGCGCGCTTTTTGTTTCTGCTGTCCCGGGCGGCAAAGGCCGGAGCCCACTATCTCAACTATTGCGACCGATAAAGAGATCGGTCACATGGCAGCTGCTTCTCGCGGCCAGCGCATCCAGCATGTAGGCTGCAGCGTCTTCCGGCGTCATGAAGCCACTCGAATCCACGTGATCCGAATTCTCCCAGAACTCGCTGCGGATCCCGCTCGGATAGAGGTTCACCAGTCGCAGGGGAGCACTCTTCAGCTCGGCCCGCAAGGATTCGAGAAAGCCGCGCATGCCCCATTTGGAGGCGCAATAGAGGCTCTCGTTGGCCTTGCCGGTCTGGGCGGCAGAGGAGAGCACATTCGCCAGCACGCCGCCCTTGTCACCGATGAGGCGCACCGTCTGCTGGGCCACCAGTATGGTGGAGATGAGATTACTCTCCACCACCCGGCGGATCTGCTCGGCGGTGTAGACACCCACCGGGCCGAACTCGCCGACACCGGCACAGTGGATCACCATGTCGGGCAGGCCGCCCCACTCCACCGCAGCGGCAAAGGCGACATCCACCTCTTCGTGGTGTGCGAGATCGGCGGCAATGCCGATCACCGCCTTGCCGAGCAGCTCTTCCTGCTCCTGCAGTTTCTGGTAACGGCGACCCATCATGGAAACCTGATGGCCGCGTTCAACCAGCCCTATGGTCAGGGCGCGGCCCAGTCCGGACCCCGCGCCAGTCACTATGATGTGGCCCATGTGTGCTCCTCAGGGAGATCAGAAGGTGAATTCACCACCGATGAACCAGCCGTCGATGGTCTGATCGACGCGATCGAAGTCCATCTCGGCCTCACGCCAGCCGGCACGGATCTTGAGCGGCACGGAAGAGAACTTGTAGGAGCCGCCCAGACGGTAGTCGTAGTTGTCGGCATCCTGCACCCGCATATCGCCAAACGCCGCAAAGCCGGTCCCCGGGATGCGTACTTCACCCCCGGTGTAGGCCATCAGCACATCCTTGTCATAGGAGTAGTGCTGGGTGTTGAAATCACCGTCGTAGCGACGACCGGTCAGACCCAGATCGATCTGGAACAGATCGTTGTTGAACAGGCGATAGTAGAGGCTCAGGTCGTAAGCCAGCAGATCGTTGTTGAAGCTGCCGCCGCTGCTGCTGAAGTCGGACATTTCGAACTTGGCGTTGGGCAGCAGCAGGATGCCGTGCTCCAGTTGCAGGTAGCCGCTCCAGTTGTAGTTCTCGTCGTAGCTGCCATCGGCACCCACGCTGCTGACCTGGCCACTTCCCTGGGCATTCCACAGATCGGCACCCGCCGCAAAACGCCAGTCATTGGCGGCCATGGCCCCATGGCTGAGCAGAGCCATCACAGTGCCGGCAATCAGGGTCTTCTTCATCACTTCGCTCCATTTTGGACTGGAAAGGCCATCATTTTACCCGCTGGGCAAGGAATACCTAGAGTAAAAAGCTGAACAAGCGTCCATAAATGTCAGTGCTTCATCCCTTTCATGGGTTCGACCGGCTTCACGGGCAGGCTCAGTGACAGCGTCTGCCCATCGTCCAGGGTCAGGGTCAGCGGGAAGGGCGTGCCCTGGGCCAGGGTATGGATATCGAACAACATG
Organism: Aeromonas sp. ZOR0002; assembly: GCF_963866995.1. Lineage (NCBI taxonomy): Bacteria > Pseudomonadati > Pseudomonadota > Gammaproteobacteria > Aeromonadales > Aeromonadaceae > Aeromonas > Aeromonas sp. ZOR0002. The sequence goes on from NZ_CAWMFQ010000191.1 coordinate 5,442, forward strand.
ATGTGCAGGCTGCCGGGCTTGAGCACGGCCTCCCCCTTGGCCGGGATCTCGATGCTCTCCACCTGGCGCATCTTCATGACGCCGTTCTCGTGCAAATGGGTGTGCAGCTCGACACGGCCCGCCTCAGGAGACGCTCCCGCCACCAGTTTCACCGGTTTGTCCCCATCGTTCCTGAGCACCATGAACGCCGCCGTGTTCGGCGAGCCAGGGGGCAGCAGACGCACATAACCATCGACCGCGTCGACCTTGGCCAGGGCCGGGGCGGCCAGAAGCAGTGCCATGGTGGAATAAAACGCACGTTTAAACATGGTTGAAATCCTTTTATGATGTTGTTAAACGAGACAAAGCTTACCCCTTTGGCAAACTTTTGACAGCCCCCGACAACAAGGATTCAGACATGGCCCTCACAATTCTGGCCGAACAGCAGGACGGCTTGCTCACCCTGACCTTCAATCGACCGGAAAAGCGCAATGCCCTCAACACGGAGACGTATCTGGCGCTGACCGACGCACTGCGCCAGGCCGCCCGGGACGAAGAGGTCCATGTGCTGCTGTTGCAGGGCCAGGCGGAGTGCTTCACCGCCGGCAACGATCTGGCCGACTTTGTTGGCAAGCATGCCCTTGAGCCGGACGACCCCATCCTGCAATTTCTGCACACCCTGGCGGACTTCCCCAAACCGGTGATCGCCGCCGTGGGCGGCCCGGCAGTCGGCATAGGCACTACCCTGCTGCTGCACTGCGACCTGGTCTATCTGGGTGACAACGCCCGGCTGCAGCTGCCTTTCGTCGAGCTGGGACTGGTGCCGGAGTTTGCCGCCAGCCTGCTGCTGCCACGCGCCGTCGGTCACCTCAAGGCGGCGGAGCTGTTGCTGCTGGCAGAGGCCATCGATGGGGAAGAGGCGCTGCGTCTCGGGCTCGCCAACCGGGTGCTGGCCCCGGCGGACCTGCTCCCCTTCGCTCGGGAGCAGGGACTGAAACT
>NZ_CAWMFQ010000191.1:6447-11076 GCF_963866995.1 Aeromonas sp. ZOR0002
AAGCCGCCGATGGCGCTCCAGAAGAGCAAGGCGCTGCTCAAGCAGGAACTCAAACAGGCGGTGCATTTCGTCATCGACCTGGAAGCGCGCGCTTTCGCCCAGGCCCTCCAAGGGGAAGAGGCGCAAAGCCGCATCGCCAACAAGCTGCAAAAACGGCGCTGAACTCAGTTGAGACGGAACCGGCCTATCAGCTCGCAGCCCTGCACCCTGTCCTGCACCTGGATAAGCCGGGCAATCTCCGGATTGGGGTGGCGCTTCAAGAAGGAGAGCAGGGCGGCGCGGCAGCAGCCCAGCTCACTGATGAGGGATTCGCACTCCCGGTTGGGGCACTGGGGCACCAGGGCGGTGACCAGCTCGGAGGCGAGCTTGAGGTAGCGCAGTTCATAGGCGGGCTCTTCCATGGCACGCCAGAAATCGGCCATGCGGTGACAGGTGGCGACCCGCATGCTGGCCAGTTCGTCCAGATCCCCGGAGGCCAGCTCATACACTTCCCCCAGGGCCTGCTGATAGAGGCAGATCGCCGCGCCCAGAGCCCCCATGCCAAGGGCATTCTCCGCCTCCAGCATGTAACGTTGCCAGTTCTGATGTTCCATGTTCCTCTCCTTTGCCGACACGAGTGGAGTTTGTATCATGGCCAATCGAGAACAAATATCAACCAGACCCTTTGTGCAGGATCCCTCAACCCGCCGTTCTGGGCTGATTGACGCGACACTGCTTGCCGGGGTAACCAGGCAGATCCGACGCCTTGCTGCTGCACGCCAGCCGTTTGGCTTCGGCGAGGCGATCTGCGAGGTTGACCTCATCGATCGGCTGCCAGGCCATCTGCTGGCCGAGCCAGCTGGCCCAGGCAAACTCGACGAAGTAGACCTGATCCTTCTTGCTGAAGTAGCCCGCATCCTGCAGCAGCCCCGCCAGGGTGCGGTAGGGGTAATCCGGCAATTCACCGATATGACCGGGCAACTGCTCGGGAGTCAGGGGTTGACCCCGTTCATCCTTGAGCCAGGCCCAGTGGTTGTTCTGCATCTGGCTCCAGAAATTGGCCCTGTCCTGCAACCGTGCAATCACCTTGACCCTGACCTGCTTCACCCCCTGCTGCCACAGCGCCTTGGTCAGGTGGTGCCTGTCCACCAGCCAGTAACCCCCATCCGGCGCGATGACGATGGGGATCTCTTTCTTTTTCATCAGCTTGTCGAGCTGCTTCTCGCTCTTGTCCGCCAGCTCCCGGGCAGTGGTATCCACCTGCAACTGCCCCACGCCGCCCTGGGTGGGGTGCAGCGCCTCTATGTTCACCTCGCACCAGCTTCCCACCGGGCTGCTCTTCTCGCACGGGGACAACGCCCAGGCGCCCTGGCTCAGCACGCAGGCCAACAAGATCCATGCTCTCATCATTCTCTCCTTTTCCTGGCGCTCACGGCGCCCCTTCGTTGACAGCCGCATCGGATATCAATGGGACTCATGCTGGCGGTCTGACCAGCAAAGGGGATATCATGATTTCCCATCTGCCGGCGATGCATTCTCGCCGAGTTTTCTCCCCGCTTCACACATTTTGAAGGATTCACCATGAAAGGATGGAGCCCCCTGCTGGCCCTGCTGGGCTGTGCCTGCGTCCAGGCTGCCGATGTGCCGCCCGGTACCCCACTCGCCGCCGAACAGGCCGTCGTCCGTCATCTCAAGGATGAACCGGCGAGCCTGAGCCCTCTCAAGCTGGTGGGACTGCCGGAGCTGCAGGTCCTCAGAGACCTTTACGAGGGGCTGCTGACCCAGGGGCCGGACGGCAAGGTGCTGCCCGGGGTGGCCGCGAGCTGGGAGAACAAGGACAACCGGCAGTTCACATTCCATCTGAGGCAGGATGCCCGCTGGTCCAACGGCGATCCCGTGCGCGCCGCCGACTTCGTCTATGGCTGGCGCAAGCTGGTTGACCCCAGGGAAGCCGCCACTTTCGCCTGGTTTGCCCAGCTCGCCCGCTTCGACAAGGTGGACGACATAGTGGCAGGCAAGCTGGCCCCCGATGCGCTCGGGGTGGAGGCCGTCGATGACCATACCCTGAAGGTGACCCTCTCCCAGCCGGTGCCCTATTTCCTGAGCCTGCTGACCCATCCCAGCCTGTCGCCCCTGCACCAGGCCAGCATGGAACAATATGGCAACCAGTGGACCCAGCCCGGCAAGCTGGTGGGCAACGGCGCCTTCGTGCTGAGTCACCGGGTGGTGAACGAGAAACTGGAGCTGACGCCCAATCCCTACTACTGGGATCGCGCCCACACGGTGCTGACCCGCGTCACCTTCGTGCCCATCAACCAGGAGAGTGCGGCCACCCACCGCTATCTGGCCGGGGATCTGCACATCACCGAATCCTTCCCCAAGGAGCAGTACCAGAGCCTGATGGCCCAGATCCCGGGGGAGGTCTATACCCCGGAACAGCTCGGCACCTACTACTACGCCTTCAACACCCAGCGCCCGCCCCTCAATGATGTGCGGGTGCGCCAGGCGCTCTCCTACACCATCGACAGGGGCCTGATTGCCGACAAGGTACTGGGCACCGGGGAGAAACCGGCCTACCACTTCACCCCGGACGTGACCGCCGACTTCGACCCCAAGCCCAATCTGCTCTCCACCAGCAGTCAGCAGGCGCTGGACGAGCGTGCCAGAGCCCTGCTGAAAGAAGCGGGCTACGGCCCAAGCAATCCCCTCAAGCTGACCCTGCTCTACAACACGGCGGAAATTCACAAGAAGATGGCGCTGGCCATCGCCAACCTGTGGAAACAGAAGCTAGGGGCCCGGGTCGAGCTCACCAACCAGGAGTGGAAAACCTATCTCGACAGCCGTCAAAGCGGCCAGTTCGAGGTGATCCGCTCCTCCTGGGTCGCCGATTACAACGACCCCTCCGCCTTCCTCGGGCTCTGGGGATCGGGCCACAGCGGCAACATGGCCCGGTTCGCCAACCCGGCTTACGACAAGCTGCTGGCGCAGGCGGCCAACAGTCAGGATCCCGCAGAGCGGGCCCGCCTGTTCGATGAGGCCGAGGCCATCTTGCAGAAGGAGGCCCCCATCGCCCCCATCTACCAGTACACCAATGCCCGGCTCATCAAGCCCTGGCTCAAGGGGTATCCCATCAACAACCCGGAAGACGTGGCCTACAGCCGTCAGCTCTACCTCGTCAAACACTGAGTCCGGGGAGGGGTCGGGACATCTGACCCCTCCTGGCACTGTTCCTGTTCAAGTTCCCGGCATAAAATGCCGCCTCTTTTCATTCATCAACCCCGTGATCCGATCCTGCCATGCGTGCTCTGCTCCTGATTGCCCTGTTTGTTGCCCTTCCCGCCAAGGCCGCCGATGAAACCGAATGCCGCCAGGCCTTCCTCGAATGGATGTTGAGCCAGCAGAAGCAGTTCAGCGACCGCAAGGCCAGCAAGATGGAGCGGCGCAATGCCGAACGAGCCATCGATCAGGCCCGGGATGCCTTCGCCAAGCAGGAGAGTTTCTGCCAGGCCATGGCCTGGGTCGCCAGCGCAGAAGACAATGACCCCCGCTTCAAGCCGAGGACGGGGGAGATCCACGACTTCACTCCCCGCGGCTGAGCCGCCATCTACGACTTTTTTCAGCCTTTCCCGTGTTGATTTATTGACCCAAGCCAAGGTGGTGTAACAGTCCGCATCTACAATGACGCCGTAACAATCACAAAAATAAAAAATAATTTTATCAGTTACTTGGCTCATTCAGGATGCGCACATGACCACAACCCGGCACGAAGGGGAGATCCGTTTCCCCGATCACATATCACTGATCTCGACCACGGATCCCGCCAGTCACATCACTTATGCCAACCAGCACTTTTGCGATGTGGCGGGCTACAGCGCGACCGAAATGGAAGGGGAGCCCCACAATCTGGTCCGCCACCCCGACATGCCCAAGGCCGCGTTCGCCGACATGTGGCGCCGCCTGCAACAAGGCAAGAGCTGGATGGGGCTGGTAAAGAACCGCGCCAAGAGTGGTCAGTTCTACTGGGTCAACGCCTACGTCACGCCGATTCTCAACGATCAGCAGCAGATCATCGAATACCAGTCTGTCCGCACCCGTCCCCAGGATCACGACATCGCCTGGGCAGAGCAGCTCTATGCCCGGATCCGTGACGGCAAGGCACTGCCCTGGCTGACCCGGCTGACCCTGGAGCCGGGGCAGCTGTGTCTGCTGCTCTCTGGCACCGCCCTGCTCGGCATGGGGGCCAGTCTGGTCACCGGCCAGCCGGGGTGGGGAGTCATCACCCTGCTCTGCTTGCTGGCCCAGATGGGGCATGGCTGGCATCTGCAACGGCGGCTGGCCAGACTGCTGGCCATGGCGGGCGAGGAGCAGGGCAGCGCCCTTTGCCAGGTACTCTATGCCAGGCGTCAGGACAGCCTGGCCGCCCTTGAACTGCTGCTGCGCATGAAGAAGGCGGAGCTGCGCGCCGTGGTGGGTCGCAGCGCGGACACCAACCAGCAGATCCTGCAGGCGGCGGAGGATGACAGGGGGCATATCCAGACCATAGACACCCACCTGCAACAGCAGCGGGCCCAGAGCGAGCAACTGGCGGCGGCCATCACCCAGATGAGCCAGTCCATCCGTGATGTGGCTGACAATGCCCACCAGGCCAAT
>NZ_CAWMFQ010000191.1:11137-14710 GCF_963866995.1 Aeromonas sp. ZOR0002
CGAGGTCCAGCAGGTGTCCGCCAGTGGTCAGCAGGCGCTGGCCACCACCCGGGATTCGGTCGACAGGCTTCATCAGGAGCTGGACGCCAGCCAAGGCGTGCTGGCGCGCCTGACCCAGGACAGCCAGAAGATCAACGGCATTCTGGAGGTGATCGGGCAGATTGCGGATCAGACCAACCTGCTCTCCCTCAATGCGGCCATCGAGGCGGCACGGGCCGGTGAACAGGGGCGCGGCTTTGCGGTGGTGGCCGACGAGATACGGGCCCTGGCCCAGAAGACCCGCAGCTCCACCGGCGAGATAAGCGACATGATAGGGGCGCTGCAACAGAGTACCCGGCAACTGTCCGATGGCATGGAGCAGGGGGCCCAGACATCAGTGCTCTGCCAGCAGCACATGGGGGCCACCGCCGAGGTGCTCGACCAGATCAACCGGATGCTGGCCCGGGTGACCCACACCAGCGACGAGATAGCCCAGGCGGTGAGCCAGCAGGCGGATGTCACCAGCACCCTAGATCAGGGGATCCACCAGATCCACCAACTGGCGAGCCACACCGCGGACAACAGCCGTCAGGCCCTCGATGGCATCACCCTGCTGGTGGAGCGGCTGCAAAACCTCTCCCGCCTGATCAACCAGTTCCACGACTGACCCCCTTGCCGTGTAGTTTGGCGCGCCCCCGGGCGCGCTGCCGATCTCTCCTCTCCTTCACGACGACAGGCTCCCGCCGGGGGCAAGAAGTCCGTCTCAGGATTTGCCCTTGAACTGCTTGATGCTGCGCTTGCCCTGGGTGCGACGGTTCGCCTGCTTGTCTCTTGGCGCCCGTTTGCTCTCCCCGCTGGCGGGTTTGTCGGTCACCGGGAAACCTGCCAGCGCCGCTAGGGGCAGGGGCCGACCGGTCAGGGCCCGGATCCCCTCGAGCGCGTCCCCATCCCCGTGGCAGGTAAGGGAGATGGCCAGACCGCTCTGTCCGGCACGGGCGGTACGACCGATACGATGCACGTAGACGGGGGCATGGTCCGGCAGATCCAGATTGATCACCACCGGCAATGCCTCCACGTGGATGCCGCGCGCCATCAGGTCCGTGGCCACCAGCACCCGCACCCTGCCCTCCTTGAAATCCGCCAGCGCCTGCTCCCGCGTGGCCTGATCCTTGTTTCCGTGCAGGACCGCCACCGTCATGCCAGCCCTGGCGAGTTTCTTGGCCACCCCGTCCACGTCGTCCCTGGCACTGATGAAGACCAGCACCTGGGGCCACTCTCCGGCCTCCAGCAGGGCGATCAGCGCAGGCACCTTGCTGCTCCTGTTGACCAGATAGAGCCGCTCCTCGATGTCGCTCACCAGGCTGTTGAGCGGCTCGGCCTCGATGCGCACCGGATCCTGCAGCAGGCCCGAGGCCAGGCTCTCCAGTTCGATCGGCAAGGTGGCGGAGAAGAGCATCTGCTGCCGCGCCTCCGGCATTGCCTTCATCAGCCACTGGATATCGGGCCAGAACCCCATCTCCAGCAGGCGATCCGCCTCATCCAGCACCAGCATGCGCAGGGCACCCAGTCCCAGCGTCTGCTGGGCCAGCAAGTCCCGCAACCGTCCGGGGGTCGCCACCAGCAGTTGGGGGCCGAGAGCCAGTTCCTGCTCCTGCCACTCCTGGGCCACCCCGCCACACAGGGTCAGAAGGCGCACCCCCAACCCGTCGGCAATCTCCTGCAGGGCGGCGCTCACCTGGCTTGCCAGCTCCCGGGTGGGGACCAGTACCAATCCCTGTACCCGGTCACTGGCTGCGTCCAGCCTCTGCAGCAACGGCAGGCCGAATGCCAGGGTCTTGCCACTGCCGGTCCTGGCCAGGGCAAGCAGATCCCGTCCTGACAAGGCAGCAGGAATGGCTAGCTGCTGAATGGGGGTCGGTTTTTCCAGCGCGGCGGGCAGCAGGGGCAACAGGGCGGGGGCAAGGGCGAGTTCGTCAAACGTCATGGGGATCGCAGATACAGGCTGAACAAGGATGTGGAGGCGAAGTCTAGCCAGACCCACCCCATAAGTAAAAGGTTCGGGAGCGCAATAAAAACGGCCTGCCCCGTATGAACGGGGCAGGCCGTCAGGCAATCAGCCTGTGGCGCGACTTACAGAACGGCCAGGGCGGCGGCGTAGTTCGGCTCGTCGGCGACTTCGGCCACCAGCTCGCTGTGCAGCACCTTGTCGTGCTCATCCAGTACCACGATGGCACGGGCAGCCAGACCCACCAGCGGGCCGGAGGAGAAGGCCACGCCGTAGTCCTGCAGGAAGGAGACACCACGCAGGGTGGAGAGGTTCACCACCTTGTCCAGACCCTCGGCGCCGCAGAAACGGGCCTGGGCGAACGGCAGGTCGGCGGAGATGCACAGCACGACGGTGTTGTTCAGGGCGCTTGCCTGCTCGTTGAACTTGCGCACGGAAGTGGCGCAGGTCGGGGTGTCGACGCTCGGGAAGATGTTCAGGATCTTGCGCTTGCCGGCGAAGGTCGCCAGGGTCGCATCGGACAGATCGCCAGCAACCAGGGAGAAGGGCTTGGCCTGCTCACCGGCAACGGGGAAGTGGCCGGAGACGGAGACGGGGTTGCCTTGCAGGGTGACGGTATTGCTCATGTTAGGTCCTTGATGATTGATGTGGGATCCAGGGTCCCCAGTATAGGCCCGCCACGGGATGACAAACACCCGCTAATGAAAGGGATTTGGCATCCCTTTGCGTCCCTCCTGCTCCAGTGGCAGATCAGCGGCCACTGTCATGGCCCCGGACAAGGAGGAGAAGAGGGCTTGACCTTGGACTTTACACCAAGGTTTACACTCGGCTCAGTCATCCAGGATCCCGCAGGGGCGGGATCCCTCAAGAGGAACGCATCATGAGCAAATCCTGCTGCAGCCATCAACACGCCGCTGCCCCCATCAAGGCCGTCAGCAAGGCCGCCACCCCACAGGCCGGGCACAGCCACACCAGCCACTGCTGCGACAACGGGGCACAGGCCAGTAGTGTCGCCAACCCGACCCGCCACGATCATCAGGGGCAAAGTGGCGCAGACGGCCCGGGGGATGAAGAGCCCCCCAGAGGCGCTTGCGCCACCGACACAGCCCACGACCACGACCACGACCACGATCATCATGAGCAGGGGCACGCCCACACGGCCGCCGCGACCGAGCCGCCGCTGGCTACCCCCGAGCAGAACAGTCGCCGCCATAGCTGGCAGGTGCTGGGCATGGATTGTCCCAGCTGTGCACGCAAGATAGAGACCGCCGTCAGCCGGGTGGAGGGCGTACAACAGGCTCGGGTGCTGTTTGCCACCGAGAAGCTGGTGGTGGATCTGGCCCCCGGCCTCTCCTCCGATCCCGTCACCGCCGCCGTGCTGGCCGCCGGCTTCCAGCTCAAAGGAGGCGCTCAGAACACGGCTCGCAGCGAACCGGGCCGCAGCCCGCAGATGCAGAGGGTCAGTAACCTGCTCGGCAAATACTGGCAGCCCCTGTCGCTGGCCGGCTTGATGGGGGTGGCGGCCCTGTTGCCGGCCCAGATCGGTCAGCCGCTCTTTACCCTGGCCACCCTCTGGGGGCTGTGGCCCG
>NZ_CAWMFQ010000192.1:0-8866 GCF_963866995.1 Aeromonas sp. ZOR0002
TGCCCTGGTACCGAGCGGTACCACCAACACCGCCTCCGTTCATATGCTCTGAGCATCTTCTAATCACCAAGAGCCTCCGATGTGGTACATCGGGGGTTCTGTATATCGGGGGTAATATGGTCTCCCTAGCTGTGATCTCTCTGCAGGTTGTTCACTCGGGGCATTACCGGAGAATTGGAGGCGCCAACCAAACTAATCGTCGGAGATGTGCGAGTGAACAACCATAAAAATGTCCACTTAACCGTCTTTGGTCGACAGCTTCTTGTCCGGCGCGTCCTTGAACAGGGCCTGCGTGTTGAAGAGGAGGATCACGCTGCCGAGTCACTATCCGAGCAACTGACAAGTGGCTCACTCGATATCGCAAGGAGGGACCTGATGGCTTGCTCGGTCACTCTTCTTGCCCCCATGCCATTGATGACCAGCGCCAACAGGGATTATCGAACTGCGCAAGCATCAACAAACCTATCGACCCATCAGTCATGGGCTGGTGGTGCTAGCCTGCGTGTAAATGTAAACCATCATGCCGCATCAATCGTGCCATCGGGCGTTTCCCACAGGTCTCACCCATCTCTCGCAGCTAAGCGTAAGAACTAGCTAGGCAGGATGTGGCGGAAGCGCCATTTGGTGTTTCTGGCATGGGGTCGACCCGGCAAGCGGCGAGATATTGTTCGGTCTATTGCTGGGCCGGGATGGCCGAATGCGGTTGGTCTATGGGCTGTTGATTGGTGCTTTCTACAGAGATGAGCATTGAGGACTCGTTTGGTTTTGTTTGAATTCTACTGCAATGCATTGAAATATAACTACAAATTGAACTTCTGCTGTTTATGGTCACGAACTTCTGCATGTTGTGTTTCACATATGAAACAGCGGACTGGCTTTACTGGTTTTTTTGCGGCCAAAGCGGATGAAGTCCTGACCCTTCAGTTACTCACACGAACAGCGTTGCTATCTGTAGCAATGCCCTCAAATTTCACCATGTCCCAATTGTGTACCAAGCTCACCGGCATTAAAGCCATAAGCCCATGCAAATCAAAGCATTAAAAAAGAGGTATTGCAAAACGTGGAAGTAGAACGTGGGCCCGCTGGCCGGGTGCGCTGATGTGCTCATGTTGCTCGAAAGGAGTATCCGATGACGGCGGCGCCTGGCGCCTGGGTGGGGGTGCCATGCACCGCAATTGCCTGCATGGTAAACCATCGCGCTGGCAGAGCGAAGTCCGGGGCGTTCGCCTGGCGCTTTAATGGGCAGTGGGCGTTGTCCGTGAGCCTGGTCATCCCATCGGTCCGGCTCAGGGCTGGGGAAAGTGAGGGGTCAGGGTATTGAGGTCCAGCAGGGTGAAGTAGCCGCCCTCCTCGGGATACCAGCCGCCGGTGTCGATGTAGTGGACGTTGCCAAGGCGCACCGGCACCCTCACCGGAGTGTGGCCCACCACCAGGGCGGCGAGATCCGCGACCCCGTCCTCGTCCAGCCGTTCGATACGGCGCCTTGACCAGAGGCAGACGTTCTTGATGGCCCGAAGTCGTCCGCCGCTCACTCCGGCATCGAGTTGGTCCAGCAGCCCCTGCCAGGAGGAGAAGGGGCAATCGGCGTGAAGCAGCCCGACGGGTCCCTGGCTGGTCTGCACCTCGATGGCCAGGGGCAGGCTGCGGTAGTGGACGGCGAACGCCGCCTGCTCGGCAGGGGTCAGCTGCTGAAACCAGCCGCCGCCGTTTCGGATCCAGTTCTCCCGATCGCAGCTCTCGTAACGGCAGACGTAGTCGTCGTGATTGCCGCAGACCGGGTGAAACCAGGGCCTGGCCAACCAGTGGATCACCTCGCTGCACTCGGGCCCGCGATCCGCCAGATCCCCGACGCTGAAGAGACGGTCCCGGGCGGGATCAAAATCCAGGGTGTCGAGGGCCTGCTGCAACAGGGCGAAGTGGCCGTGGATGTCGCCGACGGCCAGATCGCGCCCCTGGGCGTTTTGGGGGAAGCGTCTTATCAGGGGGGAGGGGGTCATGGCGTCTCCTGCCTCTATCCCGGACGGGGATGTTTTGTCTGCCTGTACATAAGGTTACAGAAGAAAAGTGGCGAGCGGGCAGGGCCTGGTAAATCATGGGATTGCCCCCGTGAACGTGCGGCGTCACGCGCCGCCTCTGGGGGAGTCACTCCGGGAGGGCGCCTTGTCCGCCCGCTTTCGGAGCCTCTCTTTCTCCACGCTTTTTGACAGGAATCTTGAATGCGGCGTCAGCTGTTGATCTGGATAGGCCCCCTGTGCAGCCTGCTGCTGCTGGGGGCGGCCTTGACCGTCCTCTATCATTTGACCCACCTGTGGCACTGGCACGACATCCGCCAGGCCATCTGGTCACAACCCTTGCCGCAGTTGGGGGGCGCCCTGCTGCTCACCCTGCTCAGCTATGGCTGCCTCTGCTGCTACGATCTGCTGGCCCTGAAGGTGCTGGACAAACGCCTGCCCTGGCAGCAGGTGGGGATGACCTCCTTCATCGCCTACACCTTCTCCAACACCCTGGGCTTTGCACTGCTTACCGGCTCCTCGGTACGCTACCGGCTCTACTCCTCCCTGGGGCTTGGCACCGGGGAGGTGGCCAGGGTGATCCTCTTTTGCTCCATCACCTTCTTCCTCGGTCTGCTGGGCTGGGGGGGCAGTGCCCTGCTGCTGGGGCAGGGGGCGGCCCTGCTGGTGGACTGGCCCCGCTGGGCGACCGGGTTGTTGCAACTGGCGGGGGGCCTGGCCCTGCTGACGGTGCTGGCATATCTGGTGTGGCCGGGGGCTGCCCTGGTCTGGCGCGGACACCCGCTGTTCCTGCCGCGCATCAGATACCGCCTGCTGCAACTGCTCATCGCCCTGCTTGACTGGATGGCCGCCGCCGCCGTGCTCTATGTGCTGCTGCCATCGGGCAGCGTGCCCTATCCGGTGCTGCTCAGTGCCTTCGTGCTCTCCAGTCTGCTCGGGGTGCTGGCCCATGTGCCGGGGGGCATCGGGGTCTTCGAGGCGAGCATGAGCCTGCTGCTCACCCACTATCTGCCGGTGGACAAGCTGCTCGCCTCCCTGCTTATCTACCGCTGCGTCTACTACTTCCTGCCCTTCCTCTGTGCCCTGCTGCTGTTCGCAGGTCAGGAGCTGCTGCAACAGCGGGCCCGCCTGCACCGGCTGCAGGGGGTGATGATGGCGACCCGGGAGTTTGTGCCCGCCCTGGTGAGCATGGGTACCTTCGCGGCGGGCACCCTGCTGCTCTGCTCCGGGATGATCCCCACCATGAAGGGGCGCATCGAAGCCTTCCTGCAGGTGTTGCCCCTGCACCTGCTGGAGCTCTCCCATGTGCTCGGCAGCGTCAGCGGCGTGTTGCTGCTGTTGCTGGCCCACAGCCTCTACCGCCGTCATGACGGGGCATTCAGGATCACCCAGTGGCTGCTGGGGCTTGGCATGCTGTTCTCCCTGTTCAAGGGGTTTGACTGGGAGTCCGCCCTGCTGCTCGGGGGCTTCTTGCTCATCATCACCCCCTGCCGCCCTCTCTTTTATCGCAAGGGTTCCCTGCTTCACGCCCGGTTCACCCCTTCCTGGCTGATGTCGGTGGGGGCCGTGCTGCTGGGGGCCTTGTGGTTGCTGCTCTTCTCCTACCGCCATGTGGAGTACGACCCCTCCCTCTGGCTGCACGTCTCGGCCCACGGGCCCGGGGCCGCCTCCCGCGCCCTGCGCGCCATGGGGAGTGTCATCGGCGTGCTGGCGGTGGTCGGGGTGGCCCATTTGCTGGCCCCCTTGCGCCTGCCCGTCGGCAAGCCGGATGCCGAGGTGCTCTCCCGTGCCCATGGGCTGGTGATGCGGGCAGGGGGAGGCCACGGCTACCTGGCCCAGCTCGGGGACAAGTCCCTGCTGTTCCACCCCAGCGGCGAGGCGTTCCTCATGTACGGGGCCGAGGGCAGCAGCTGGATAGTGATGGGGGATCCCGTCGGCCAGCCCTCCCTCGTGGAGGAGCTGCTCTGGCAGTTTCGCGAGCGCTGTGACGAGCACGACGTCAGCCCGGTCTTCTACCAGGTGTCGGCCCGTTATCTGCCTGTCTATCTGGATCTCGGGTTCATCCCCTTCAAGCTGGGGGAGGAGGCCATCGTGGATCTGCCGAGCTTCGATCTCGCCGGCAGTCGCCTGCGCAACCTGCGCCAGAGTCACGCCAAGGGCAAGCGGGAAGGGCTGCGCTTCGAGGTGGTGGCCCCCGGTGAGATTGCCCCCCTGCTGCCCGAGTTGAAGGGGATCTCCGACAGCTGGCTGCACAGCAAGCAGGGCAGGGAGAAGGGCTTCTCCGTGGGCAGTTTCGATCCCGCCTACCTCACCCTCAACCCGATGGCGCTGGTGCGGCGGGAGGGGCAGATCGTCGGGTTTGCCAACCTCTGGACCAGCGACAACAAGGAGAGCCTCTCCATCGATCTGATGCGCTACAGCCTGGACACGGGGGCGGCGCCGGTCATGGATTTCCTGTTCGTCGAGCTCCTGCTGTGGGGCAAGCAGGAGGGTTATGCCAGCTTCAACCTGGGGATGGCCCCCATGTCAGGCTTCAACGACAACCCCCTCGGCGGTTACTGGGCCCGCCTTGGCAACACCCTGTTCACCCGGGGCAGCCGTTTCTACAACTTCCAGGGATTGCGGCGTTACAAGGAGAAGTTCGGCCCAAGGTGGGAGCCCCGCTACCTGCTCTGTATCGGTCATCTGGTGCTGCCCCGCACCCTGACTCACCTCGTCTCCCTCATCAGTCGCGGCCCCTTCGGGCTCATGAAGAAATAGGAGTTGGCCCATGAGAGCCATGTTGTTGCTGTTGATTTGCTGTTTCGTCTCTTCGTTCACCTTGCCGGCGGTGGCCGCCCAGCCGGGCCGGGTCGGCGCGGATCTGGGGCTGGTGGAGTTGCCGGTGGCGCAAGCCTCGTCCGCCCCCATGGTGGTCTTCATGAGCGGGGATGGCGGCTGGGCGGCGCTGGACAAGGGGCTCAGCGCCCAGTTGCAGGCCCACGGCATGCCGGTGGTGGGTTGGAGTTCGCTCTCCTATTACTGGAAGAAGAAGACGCCGGAGCAGGCGACGGCGGATCTGGTGCGCATCCTCACCGAGTACCAGTCCCGCTGGGGGCGCCAGCGCTGGCTGCTGGTGGGCTTCTCCTTTGGTGCCGAGATAGTGCCCTTTGTCATCAATCGTCTGCCGCCAGCCTATCGCGACAGCCTAGCGGGGGCGGTGATGCTCTCCCCCTCGACGGCGTCGGATTTCGAGATCCACGTCAGCGACATGGTGGTGCACGACAAGGGGGGCCGCTATCCCACCCTGCCGGAAGTGACACGGATCCAGACTCTGCCGCTGCTCTGCGTGCAGGGAGCGGAGGACGACTCCCCGGTCAAACTCTGTCCGCGCTTGCAGCAGCCGAACGTGACGACGGTGACCCTGCCGGGCTCCCACCACTTCGACGACAACTACCAGACCCTGTACCAGCAGATTGCCGGGCACCTGGGCCTGGCCCAATAACGGCGAGAGGCCGGGAAAACGACACAGGGCGGCCAATGGCCGCCCTGTTGCTATGGCCCCTTGCAACTGTCCAGGGGGCTGGCATGCCGGGATCAGAGCAGATCTTCGAGCTGGTACTTCTTGAGCAGGGTGTTGAAGGTGCCGTCGGCCTTGACGCTCTCGATGGCGGCATCGAAGCGGGCCTTGAGCTTGTCATCGTGTTTGCGAAGGGCCACCGCCACCCCTTCTCCCAGGATCTTGTCCTGGGTGCCGTTGAACTGGGGACCGACGAACGCGAACTGCTTGCCCATCTCCTTGTCGAGGAAGCCCACCTTCAACTGCACCATGTTGCCGAAGGTGTAGTCGGCGCGGCCGGACTGCAGATCCAGCATGGGAGACTGGGCGTTGACGTAGCGCTTGATCTTGGCCACCTCGCCATAGCGGGCGGTGACGAAGTTGTCCTGGGGGGTGCCCTCCTGCACCGCGATCACCTTGCCCTTGAAATGGGCCGGATCGTCTGCAAAGTCGGCTGCCTTGTCGCTGCGCCCCACGAAGCGGTTCTGCATCATGTAGTAGACCTGGCTGAAGTCCACTTTCTGGCGCCGCTCGTCCGTGATGTTCATGGAGGACATGATGGCGTCGTACTTGCGCACCTGCAGGCCCGGCAGCAGGGCATCCCAGGGCTGGTTGATCACTTCGCACTCGGTCTTCATGGCCACGCACAGGGCATAGGCCAGATCGACCTCGAAGCCGCCGAGCTTGCCATTGCTGTCGACCATCTCGAAGGGGGGATAGGTGGCATCGGTGGCGATCACCAGGGGTTTGGCGGCGGCCTGGCCGGCGGTGGCCAGGGCCATCAGCATCATCAGTGTGTTGAGTTTCATGGTCAGTCCCTTGAAGTGTGGTGTCATTCCTAGCGTGCTAAAGGGTGCCGGCCTCAAGGGCCGACGGCTATCTTGCGATGGGTGAGGGCCGGCAACTGGCTGCGCACCGTGCGCTGTGCTGCCAGATCCAGGGTGGCGATGGCAATGCCCTGACCCTCCTCTACCTGGGCCAGTATCCGGCCCCAGGGATCGATGATCATGCTGTGGCCGAAGGTGCGCCGCCCACCGGGGTGGTGTCCCCCCTGGGCACTGGCAAACACGAAAGCCAGGTTCTCTACCGCCCGGGCCCGCAGCAGCAGCGCCCAGTGCGCGAGCCCTGTGGTGTGGGTGAAGGCCGCGGGCAGGGCGATGAAATCGGGGGCGGGCCCCAGGCGAAACAGCTCCGGGAAGCGCAGGTCGTAGCAGATCCCGAGGCGCAGCACGCCCCAGGGCAGGGGATGGCTCACCACCTCCCGGCCCGGGGTCATGGTCGCGGCCTCGTCATACTGCTCCTGCCCGGTGCAAAAGCCAAACAGGTGCAGCTTGTCGTAGCGGCTTGCGAGCTGCCCTTGCGGGTCGATGAGCAGGCTGCTGTTGTGCATCTTGCCGGGCTCGTGGCTGGCAAGCGGCAATGTGCCGGCCAGGATCCAGACGCCGAGCTCCCGGGCCAGCCCCTGTACCCAGGCCAGCAGGGGGTGATCGTCAACGGGGGCGGCCAGGGCCACCCGCGCCCGCTCATCGACCGGCATCAGGTAGAAATATTCGGGCAGCAGGGCCAGCTCGGCCCCCTCGGCCGCGGCCTGACGCAGCAGGGCTTCGGCCTGGGCCAGGTTGTGGTCAAGGTCATCCCCGGAGACCATCTGGAGGACGGCAACGCGCAGTGAATCCATGGTGCCCCCTAGACGCCGCACAGGCGCTCGGCGCCCGCCAACAGGGTGTCGTCATCCTTGGAGAAGGAGAGGCGGATGACCCGCTGATCCGTGCCGTCGTGATAGAAGGCGGAGACCGGAATGGTGGCGACCCCGTGATCGCGGATGAGCCGCTGCACGAACAGGCTGTCCGGCTCGTCGCTTACCCGCTCGTAGCTCGCCAGCATGAAGAAGCTGCCCGCCGAGGGGAGCAGGGTCAGGCGCGAATCCGCCAGGGCCGAGGCGAGCAGGTCACGCTTGCGCTGGTAGAAGGCTGCCAGCCCCTGATAGTGGGCCGGTTGCTGCAACAGGTGGGCGAAGCCGTACTGCATGGGGGTGTCGGCGGCGAACATGGCGAACTGGTGCACCTTGCGGATCTCCTCCATCAGGGGACGGGGAGCCACGCAGTAGCCCACCCGCCAGCCGGTGACGTGGAAGGTCTTGCCGAAGGAGAAGACGGCGACGGAGCGCTCCACCAGCTCCGGATAGCGGATGACGCTCTGGTGCAGGGCGCCGTCGAACACCACGTGCTCGTACACCTCGTCCGAGAGGATCAGGATGTCGGTGCCGCGCACCAGGCGGGCGAGGCGCTCCTGATCCCCTGCCTGCCAGACGGTGCCGGTGGGGTTGTGGGGGGTGTTGAGCACTATCATGCGGGTGCGGGGGGTGATGCGGGCGGCCACCTCGTCCCAGGGAATGGCGAAATCCGGCGCCTTGAGGGCGATCACCACAGGGGTGGCTCCCTGCAACTGGATCATGGGGCGGTAGCTGTCAAACGCCGGCTCGAACATGATCACCTCGTCGCCGGGGTGAACCAGGGCGGTGATGGCGCAGAACAGGGCTTCGCTGGCGCTGGCGGTGATGGTGATCTCGTCGCCCGCGTCATAGTGATGGCCGTAGCTGGCTGCAATCTTGGCCACCAGTTGTTCGCGCAGGGCAGGCAGCCCCGTCATGGGGGCGTACTGGTTTTCACCGGCCAGCATGGCCTCGTGGGTCACCCGGATGAGCTCGGGATCGCAGGGGAAGCTCGGCGCCCCCTGGGAGAGGTTGATGCTGGGGTGGCGGGCGGCCAGATCCCCGATCACGGTGAAGATGGTGGTGCCCACCTGGGGCAGTTTGCTGGAAACCTGGGGGATGGACATGGGGCCGTCACCTGCGTGTGTGAAAGAGGTCCCTTTTTAGCCCCCCCAAGGCTTGCCGGACAACGGATTATTCGGCATGGTATGCATGAGTTTTTCTCAAGCATGGAGGCTTGTCATGTTGTCTACCCAGCCGCGTACTCAGTTGCCTCTCTATGGCCTGCAGGTCTTCGAGTGTTCTGCTCGCCACCTGAGTTTTACCCTGGCCGCCGACGAGCTGTGCGTGAGCCAGGGGGCGGTGAGCAAGCAGATCGCCCAGTTGGAGGCGCGCCTGGGCCACCTGCTGTTCGTGCGCGGCACCCGTTGTCTCACCTTGACCCCCGCCGCCGAGCGGCTGCTGCCTTTTGTTCGCGAAGGGCTGGCCCGCATGGGGGAGGGGCTCAGCGCCTTGCAGACCCTGCCCCACGAACAGGCCATCAGCATCAAGGTGCCCTCCTGCGCCAGCCGCTGGCTGCTGCGGCGGTTGCAGGCGTTCGAGGGG
>NZ_CAWMFQ010000192.1:8903-12858 GCF_963866995.1 Aeromonas sp. ZOR0002
AGCCATGGCATCGACTTCTCCCGGGAGCCCTTCGATCTCGCCATCGTCTACCAGCCCTGCCTGGGGCGCTATCCCCACAGTCAGCCCCTGTTTCGGGAACGGCTGACCCCGGTCTGCGCCCCGGCGTTTGCCGCCAAGCATCGTCTGTTCGAGCGCGACCTGAACGAGCTGCCCCTGCTGCCCCTCATCCATGCCAGCGCCGATAGGCGGGATTGGCGCAACTGGTTCGCCGCCTTCCTCGACATCCCCTGGCAGCCCCAGGGGGGGCAGCTGTTCGATACCCTGGACTTGGCGATGAATGCCGCCTTGCAGGGGTTTGGCCTCTCTCTCGGGGATCCCACCATAGTGGCCGAGGAGCTGGAGAGCGGCGCCCTGGTCGCTCCCTTCACCCCCGTGCTGGAGACGGATCACGAATACGCCCTGATCGCCCGGCCCGACAGCCAGCGCCACGGGGTGCAGCGAGTCTGTCACTGGCTGCTGGAGGGGGAGGGTCATCCCTGAGGGGACGCGAAATGAAACAGCCCCGCGGGCGGGGCTGTTGTCATGGTGATGGCCGCTGGCCGATTAAAGGGTCACTGGCAGATCTTGTAGTAGACCTCGTTCCAGCGCAGCTGCTCCTTGAGCGCGGGGATGCGGGTGTGCTCGTCGATGACCACAAACTCGATACCCATGATGTCGGCGAAGGTGCGCAGCTGCTCGATGTCCACCGCCTGGGTGAACACCGAGTGGTGGGCGGCGCCCGCCAGGATCCAGGCCTCGGCACTGGTCTGCAGGTCCGGCAGGGGTTTCCACAGGGCGCTGGCCACCGGGAGTTTCGGCATGGCCTCTGGCAGGTCCACCACTTCCAGCTGATTGACCACCAGACGGAAGCGGTTGCCGAGATCGATGAGGCTGGCGTTGACCGCCTTGCCGGCGGGGGCAGCGAACAGCAGGCGGGCCGGATCGGCCTTCTTGCCTATGCCTAAGTGCTGGGCGTCCAGCACGGGTTTGCCTGCGGCGATGGAGGGGCAGACCTCCAGCATGTGGGCCCCCAGCACCAGGTTGTTGCCCGCTTCCAGGTGGTAGGTGTAGTCCTCCATGAAGGAGGCCCCCCCCGCAAGGCCATATCCCATCACTTTCAGGGTGCGCAAGAGGGCCGCGGTCTTCCAGTCCCCTTCTGCCCCAAAACCGAAGCCTTGCTCCATCAGGCGCTGGCAGGCGAGGCCCGGCAGCTGGTGCAGACCATAGAGATCTTCGAAGGTGGTGGTAAAAGCGCCAAAGCCGCCGTCGGTGAGGAACTTCTTCATCCCCAGCTCCTGGCGCGCCGCCTCACGGAGGGAAGTGCGAAGCCCCCCGCCCGCCTGCACCGCCTCGGCCAGGGTGTAGGTCGCCTCATATTCGGCCAGCAGCGTCTCGATGTCGCTCTCGGGCACGGCGTCGATCACCTTGACCAGATCGCCGACCGGGTGGTAGTTCACCTGATAGCCGAACTGGATCTGGGCCTCAATCTTGTCGCCCTCGGTGACCGCCACGTTGCGCATGTTGTCGCCAAAACGGGCGATTTTGAGGTGGCGGCTGTCGTGGATGGCGGCGGCGATGCGCATCCAGTTGCCAATCTTCTGTCTGGCCTCTTCATCCTGCCAGTGACCCACCACCACGGTGCGGGGCAGTCGCAGGCGGGCCCCCATGAAGCCGAACTCGCGTCCGCCGTGGGCGGTCTGGTTCAGGTTCATGAAGTCCATGTCGATCTCGCTCCAGGGGAGATCCCGGTTGAACTGGGTGTGGAACTGCAACAGGGGCTTTTGCAACTGACTCAGCGCCGGGATCCACATCTTGGCGGGGGAGAAGGTGTGCATCCACACCATGAGCCCGGCGCAGCGCTCGTCGTGGTTGGCATCCCGGGCCACCGCGCTGATTTCATCCAGGGTGGTACCTGTGGGTTTGAGCACTATCTTGAGGGGCAGGTTCGCCCCCTCGTTGAGCTGGCTGGCGATGGTATGGGCGTGATCGGCCACCTGCTTCAATGTGGTGGCGCCATACAGGTGCTGGCTGCCGACCAGGAACCACACTTCCAGCTGTTTCATCAATTCCATGAGTTTGTCCTCTTTTAGGCTTTTGTCTGGCCGTAATAGGCGTGTTTGCCATGCTTGCGCTGGTAGTGCTTCTCCAGCAGGTAATCGGGCAGGGGGCGGGCCCCCGGGTTGATCTGGCCGGTGAGCCAGGCCATGCGGGCCACCTCTTCCAGCACCACGGCGTTGTGCACTGCGTCCTCGGCGCTCTTGCCCCAGCTGAAGGGGCCGTGGTTGGCCACAAGCACCCCCGGCATGGTGAGGATGGGGGTCTGCTTGAGGGTCTCGACGATGAGATGACCGGTCAGCCCCTCGTAGTCCTCCTCCACTTCGCCCGGGGTGAGCAGGCGGGAGCAGGGGATCTCGCCGTGAAAGTAGTCGGCCTGGGTGGTGCCGAAAATGGGGATGGCGCGCCCCGCCTGGGCCCAGGCGGTGGCGTGGGTGGAGTGGGTGTGCACCACGCCGCCAAGCTCCGGATAGGCGCGATAGAGCACCAGGTGGGTGGCGGTGTCGGAGGAGGGGCGCAAGGCGCCCTCCACCTGTTTGCCCGCCAGATCCAGCACCACCATGTCCTCGACCCGCATCCGCTCATAGCTGACGCCGCTTGGCTTTATCACCACCAGATTGCGCTCTCGGTCGATGCCGCTCACGTTGCCCCAGGTGAAGGTCACCAGGCCATGGCGCGGCAGATCCAGATTGGCGGCGAGCACCTGATCCTTGAGGGTCTTGAGGTTCATGCCGGCACCCCCCGGTTGTAGAGCGGTTCGGCGGCGGCGCCCCAGGCGAGGTAGCGCTGGTAGAGGCGTTCATACTCGGCGACCCGCTCGGGGTGTGGCTGGTGGGTGCGCTCCACGGCGCTCGCCATGTGGTGCTGGGCCTTGGCCACATCGGCGTGGATCCCGGCCGCCACGGCGGCAAAGATGGCCGCCCCCAGGGCGCAGCACTGATCCGAGGCCACCACCTGGATGGGCCTGTTCATCACGTCGGCGCAGGTCTGCATCACGGTGGTGGACTTGCGGGCGATGCCGCCAAGGGCGATCACCTGCTCTACCGGCACCTGCTGACTGGTCATGCACTCCATGATGCTGCGGGCACCGAAGGCGGTGGAGGCCACCAGGGCGCCGAACAAGTCGGGGGCATCGGTGCCGAGGTTGATCCCAGTGAGGGTGCCCTGCAGGCGCTGGTTGGCATAAGGGGTGCGCCGGCCGTTGAACCAGTCGAGCACCACCGGCAGGTGCGCCAGGTCGCGCTGCTGATCCCAGGCGGCGGCAAGGCTGGGTAACAGGGCCTGCTTGTGGCGCTCGATGGCGGTGCGAAGCTCCGGATACTGGGCGGCGAGGCTGTCCAGGGGCCAGCCGAGCTGGCGCTGATACCAGGCATAGATGTCACCGAACGCCGACTGTCCCGCCTCCAGCCCCACCATGCCCGGCACCACGCTGCCATCCACCTGGCCGCAGATCCCGGCAATGGCCCGATCACCGATGGTGGCCTCGTCGGCGATCAGGATGTCGCAGGTGGAGGTGCCTATCACCTTCACCAGCGCATTGTTGCCGGCCCCGGCTCCCACCGCCCCCATGTGGCAGTCAAAGGCGCCGCCGGCGATCACCACCTCGCAGGAGAGGTGCAGCCGCTCCGCCCACTCCGGGGTCAGGGTGCCGACCGGGAGATCGGCGGTCCAGCTGTCGGTAAAGAGGGGGAAGTCGAGATCCTCCGTCAGCAGGGGATCCAGCGCATTGAGGAAGTCGGCGGGGGGCAGGCCGCCCCAGCTCGGGTGCCAGAGGGACTTGTGACCGGCGGCACAGCGCCCGCGTTTGAGGGTGGCCGGGGCCTGGGTGCCGCTCAGGATGGCGGGTACCCAGTCACACAGCTCGACCCAGTTGCAGGCGGCGGCGCGCACGGCGGCATCG
>NZ_CAWMFQ010000193.1:0-1503 GCF_963866995.1 Aeromonas sp. ZOR0002
CGATCCTCGATCACCAGATTGAGGTGCTGGGCGCCCAGGCACCCGTAGCGGACGGGGTCGGTCTGGGTAAAGAGGCCAAGACAGGGCACACCGCTGGCGGCAGCCAGGTGCAGGGGACCGGTGTCGGCGCTGACGAAGAGGGAGAGGCCGCCCGTGAAGCGGGCCAGCTCCCCCATGTTGCCAAGGGAAACGTGCACGTCCCCGAGCAGGTGCTCGGGGGCGGCGGGATCCGCGAGCTGGATCAGCAGGGCATCCGGGCTGTGACGGCGCAGATCCCCAAGCAACCGCTGCCACTGGGGCAGGAAGAGCCCCTTGCCCTTGCGAGCACCGGTGAAAAAGCCGATCAGGGGACGGCCAGGATGGGCTCGTCGCAGCGCACTCAAGGCCGGGCTTGGCCCCTGCAACAGGCTGCCAAGGGGGATGGGTTCGGCCGGATTGCCCGGTATGCCGAGCAGTTGCAGGGGCTGGTGGGCGTAGTGGCACTCACTGTCCGCAGCCCGCGGACGCTGGAAGATGAGATCCCCATGGCCATCGTCGAAGCCGCATTTCTCACGGGCCTGTACCCAGGCGGCGATGAAGTGATCCGTACTGGAGGCGAAGGGGACGTAGACCCTGTCGTAGTGCTGGCGGCGCAGACGCGAGAGTGCCGAGAGGGCGCCCGGCAGGTGTCTGCCCTGCAACCGGATCTGATGAATGTGCCGCAGGGGCAGATCGGCCAGGAAGGGGAGCAGGGCGGTGGGGCTGCACACCAGCTCCAGCTCGGCGTGGGGATGGGCGCGATGAAGCTGGTGCAGGAAGGGCAGCAGGAAGAGGTTGTTGCCGATGCGGTTGGTGCTGCGAATGACCAGGATCCGGCGGGGTGCCTGCGAAGAGGGCGGCAATGCGCTGCGACTGGCAAGCCAGCCGAGCAGGGTTCGCTCCAGTCCCGCCGTCCAGACCCGGCGTTGGCCGTCGAAGCGGCGCAGGGCATCGTTGAGGTGAGTCATACCGTTGGGCTCCAGTGTTGGGATGGTGTAGAGGGTGCCAGCGGACTCTTAAGACAATGTTAAGAAGGGAAAACGCGTGCGGATGATGGCCATGGCGGAGCGGGGTGCTGGTGCGGGAGGGGGGAAAGTGGCTAGAATTGCGCATTTGAAATAAATGTTATCGTCCGCGGGAGCACCATGCAGTTCAGGGATTTTTTGCCGGTATCGACCAATACCAGCGTCAAAGAGAGTTGTTACGGCGCCCTTGGCGCCCTCATCGGCTTGCTCGGCACCGCCTTGCTGTGCCGCTGGGGGTTGGGGCTCGAGGTGCACTGGCTCATCGCCCCCATGGGGGCCTCCGCCGTGCTGCTGTTTGCCGCCCCCGCGAGCCCCCTGGCCCAGCCCTGGTCCATCCTTGTGGGCAACGGGGTGTCGGCCCTGATGGGGGTATTGAGTGCGAGCCTGGTGCCGGACATGGCTATCGCCTCGGCCCTGGCGGTGATGCTGGCCATCGCCGCCATGTTCCTCACCCGCAGCC
>NZ_CAWMFQ010000194.1:0-443 GCF_963866995.1 Aeromonas sp. ZOR0002
GTGCTGTCGCGCCGCACCCACGACTCCACCGCCGAGATCCAGCAGATGATCGAGGCGCTGCAGCAGACTACCCGCAAGGCGGTGGGCGGCATGGAGACCAGCCGCCAGCTGGCGGGCACCAGCGTGGAGGACGCCGAAGCGGCGAATCTCAGCCTGGGCAGGATCAACGAGGCCATCGGCGCCATCAGCGACATGGCGACCCAGATCGCGGCGGCGGCCGAGGAGCAGACCTCGGTGACCGGCGAGATCAGCCGCAACACCGAGAATATCCGCCACGTCTCCCAGGCGCTGGCGGCCCAGGCCGGCGAAGAGGCCGCCCAGGCGGCCCAGCTCAAGTCTCTCACCGAGCGGCTGGAGCAGGAGATCGGGCGCTTCCGGCTCTAGGCTGCGACCCGGATGTAACAAAGGCGACCCCGGGGTCGCCTTTATTCATCCTGTGTATG
>NZ_CAWMFQ010000195.1:0-238 GCF_963866995.1 Aeromonas sp. ZOR0002
CATACACAGGATGAATAAAGGCGACCCCGGGGTCGCCTTTGTCACATCTGGGCAGGCTCAGGCCCTCTACGAAGGGCACGGCTACCAGCGGGATATCGAGTTCTACAGCTACATCAAGCCTCTCTGAGCCTCTGCCTGCGCCCGTTGCAAGGCCAGGACCCGGCATTATTCAGCGGGTGCATGGCGAAATAATATCCATACACAGGATGAATAAAGGCGACCCCGGGGTCGCCTTTGT
>NZ_CAWMFQ010000196.1:0-3475 GCF_963866995.1 Aeromonas sp. ZOR0002
TTCAAGGTTAGCCTTTCAACATGTAATTGGGACAGCGCCTTTCCTATTGGTATCGGGCCTTCACGCCCCCAGACATGGAGCAAGACCATGACCGACAAGTTGACCATTACCCCCCTCGGCCCCCACATCGGCGCAGTCATCGCCGGCGTCAATCTGGCCGAGCCCCTGAGCCAGGGGCAGTTCGAGCAGCTCCATCGCGCCCTGCTCAAATACCAGGTGCTGTTCTTTCGCAACCAGCCCATCACCCCGCGAGCCCAGCGGGCGCTGGCGAACCGCTTCGGGGATCTGCACATCCACCCCGTCTACCCCCACACGGAGGAGGCCGAGGAGATCATCGTGCTCGATACCCACGATGACAATCCGCCGGACAACGACAACTGGCACACCGACGTGACCTTTATCGAGACGCCCCCGGCACTGGCCATTCTGGCCGCCAAGCAGCTGCCCCCCACCGGGGGGGACACCCTCTGGGCCAGCGGCATCGCGGCGCTGGCGGCCCTCTCCCCTCCCCTGCAAACCCTGCTGGCAGGGCTGGAAGCCGAGCACGACTTCACCAAGTCCTTCCCGGCCCATCGCCATGATGACAGCGAGGAGGCGCGCCAGCGCTGGCAGGCGGCCGTGGCCCGTCACCCGCCCCTGCGCCACCCGGTGATCCGCACTCATCCGGTGAGCGGCCGTCAGGCCCTGTTCGTCAACGAGGGGTTCACCACCCGGCTGCCCGGGCTGCCCCCCAAAGAGAGCGAGGCCCTGCTCGGCTTTCTGTTCGAGCACATCACCCGCCCCGAGTTCCAGGTGCGCTGGTGCTGGCAGGAGAACGACATCGCCATCTGGGACAACAGGGTGACCCAGCACTATGCCAATGCCGACTACCTGCCGGCCCGCCGGGTGATGCACAGGGCCACCATTCTCGGGGACAAGCCCTTCTGACGCCCGGGCTGAACATCCCCCATGGAGAGCGACCATGAGATAACGACCAGCAAAAAGCCCGCCGGCTGGCGGGCTTTTTCATCATCTGACGGGCCTGGGTGTTGCTATCGGCCCTTGCGCTCCGGCCACCAGGGTGACCCGATGGCAGGTCTCAGCCCTTGAGCTCCAGCACGGTGGTGAAGCCCCCGAAGATCATGCGGGCGCCATCAAACGGCATGGTCTGGTGCAGGGGGTTGGCGGGGTCCATCCTGGGGTCCTGCATCATCTTGCCCATGGCGTCGTCCCGCACCGCCTTGCTCGGCCACTCCACCCAGGAGAAGACCACGGTTTCATCCTCCCTGGCCGCCACCGCCCGATAAAAGTCGGTCTGCTTGCCGTGGGGCACGTCGTCCCCCCAGCACTCCAGCACCCGGGTGGCGCCGTATTCGAGGAAGATGGGGTCAAACTGCCCCGCATGATCGATCAGGGCCTGCTTGTTGGCCGTCGGCACGGCGAGCACGAATCCGTCCACGTATGACATCAGAGGTTCCTCCTGTGAGTGAGGATCTCAGCATAGCAGCCGCCCTTCAGCCCGCGCTCTGCGCCGCCAGCCATCACAAAGAGACCAGCCGCTCCAGATCGCTGCGGGTCAGGCGCTTGCTGTCCACCTTCACGTAGAGGGAGTGCTCCTCGCGCACCAGCAGCACGTCGCTCACCCCCTCGCAGGCGCGGATCCGCTGCTCCAGGGCCGGGGTGGCCTCGACCCCTTCCGGCAGCACGATGCGCAGGCTGCTCACATAGGGGGGCTCGGCCATGGTGAGGCTCACCCCGAGCCAGGCAAGGGCCAGGGCGGCACAACCGCCAAACACCAGGGGGCCGCCCCCCAGGCTGTAGAGCAGACCGCCGAGGCTGCCGCCGATGGCAACCCCGAGGAACTGACTGGTGGAGTAGACCCCCATGGCGGTGCCCTTGTAGCCCGGCGGAGACTCCTTGCTGATGAGGGACGGCAGCAGCGCCTCCATCACGTTGAAGCCGATGAAGAAGAGCTGCAACCCGGCGAGCAGACCCCACAGCTGCTGGCCGCTCTGCCAGAGCACCAGCTCGGCGGCCAGCATCACCACCACGCACCCGATGAAGACCCGCTTCATCTGACGGTGCTTCTCGGCATAGATGATGAAGGGCACCACGCTCACGAAGGCGATCAGCATGGTGGCCAGATAGGCCTGCCACTGGCTGTCACGGGGCAGCCCGGCACGTTCCAGCAGGGGCGGCAGGGCCACGAAGCTCGACATCAGCAGGGTGTGGACGCAGAGGATGCCGAGGTTGAGTTTGAGCAGGCGAGGGTTGGTGAGCACGGTACGAAAGCTGCCTCGCACCATGGCGGACTCGCGATTTTGCAGGTGGGCCGCCGGGGTCGGCACCACCCAGAGCACCATGGCGATGGCGGCCAGGGCCAGCAGGGCGATGAGCCAGAAGAGGCCGGACAAGCCCAGGGCATGGGTGATGAGGGGGCCGGTCACCATGGCGATGGCGAAGGTGATGCCAAAGCTCACCCCGATGAAGGCCATCGCCTTGGTGCGATTCTGCTCCCGGGTGAGATCCGACAGGAGCGCCATGACGGCGGCGGAGATGGCGCCGCTCCCTTGCAGGGCGCGCCCGACGATGACCCCCCAGATGGCGTCGCTCAGGGCGGCGATGACGCTGCCAAGGGCAAACATCAGCAGGCCGCCGACGATGAGGGGCTTGCGCCCCACCTTGTCGGAGAGCAGGCCGAAGGGGATCTGGAACAGGGCCTGGGTCATGCCGTAGATGCCGATGGCAAGCCCGATGAGCGCCTCGGAGGCGCCCGCCAGGGACATGCCGTAGGTGGTCAGCACCGGCAGCACCATAAACATGCCGAGCATGCGCAGCGAGAAGACGGAGCCGAGCGCCCAGGTCGCGCGTCGCTCGCCCCTCGTCATGGTGAAATCATTCATGAGGGCCTCGATGAGTCAAAAAGAAGAGGGAAAGAAAGGGGTGACAGGCGCCCGGCCGCCCCCGAAAAATCGGCGATGCCCCTCGCAGGGCGGCGCCCATAATAGCAGAGCCGGGAAGATTCCCGGCTCTGGATTTCATGCATTTCAGGGGTGCAGTTCACACTATCAGGGCAGCATGCTCACCAATACAGGCGCTGCGTCCGGCTGGAAGTCCACCGACATCATCACGCTCAGGCAAGTAATGGTGACGATGGAGAACATGAACAGCTTGCGCGCCCAGAGGGAGTCGTCCACGGCCGCCTTGTAGCCCGACAGCGCCATTCCCAGCCACCAGACGCTCACCGCGGTGGCCACCACCAGATACTTGTAACCGGCGTAGCCGCCGAGGAACAGCATCAGGGTCGGCACCATGAACGCCAGGATGTAGAGGGTGATGTGGAGCTTGGCCACCGGGATCCCCTTCACCACCGGCAGCACCGGGATGTTGGCAGCCTGGTAGTCCTTGAAGCGGAAGATGGCGATCGCATAGGAGTGCGGCATCTGCCACAGGCTGAAGATCGCCAGCAGGATCAGGGCCCCCGAGTCGACTGTGA
>NZ_CAWMFQ010000197.1:0-821 GCF_963866995.1 Aeromonas sp. ZOR0002
GGGCACTGTTGCAAATAGTCGGTGGTGATAAACTTATCATCCCCTTTTGCTGATGGAGCTGCACATGAACCCATTCAAAGGCCGGCATTTTCAGCGTGACATCATTCTGTGGGCCGTACGCTGGTACTGCAAATACGGCATCAGTTACCGTGAGCTGCAGGAGATGCTGGCTGAACGCGGAGTGAATGTCGATCACTCCACGATTTACCGCTGGGTTCAGCGTTATGCGCCTGAAATGGAAAAACGGCTGCGCTGGTACTGGCGTAACCCTTCCGATCTTTGCCCGTGGCACATGGATGAAACCTACGTGAAGGTCAATGGCCGCTGGGCGTATCTGTACCGGGCCGTCGACAGCCGGGGCCGCACTGTCGATTTTTATCTCTCCTCCCGTCGTAACAGCAAAGCTGCATACCGGTTTCTGGGTAAAATCCTCAACAACGTGAAGAAGTGGCAGATCCCGCGATTCATCAACACGGATAAAGCGCCCGCCTATGGTCGCGCGCTTGCTCTGCTCAAACGCGAAGGCCGGTGCCCGTCTGACGTTGAACACCGACAGATTAAGTACCGGAACAACGTGATTGAATGCGATCATGGCAAACTGAAACGGATAATCGGCGCCACGCTGGGATTTAAATCCATGAAGACGGCTTACGCCACCATCAAAGGTATTGAGGTGATGCGTGCACTACGCAAAGGCCAGGCCTCAGCATTTTATTATGGTGATCCCCTGGGCGAAATGCGCCTGGTAAGCAGAGTTTTTGAAATGTAAGGCCTTTGAATAAGACAAAAGGCTGCCTCATCGCTAACTTTGCAACAGTGCC
>NZ_CAWMFQ010000198.1:0-4135 GCF_963866995.1 Aeromonas sp. ZOR0002
CGAGTCGACCGCCGCCATAGTGGCCCCCTCCGCAGCCGAACAGGCTCCGGCCGATGAGGCCGTGCTCGCCGATGAGGGCAATCCGGAGGAAGCGCTGGGGGACGAGACGATCCCGAGCGACGAGGAGCTGCAACCGGACCTCTATGCCGAGCTGGCTGCTGAGCAGGGCGCCGAAGAGGCGCCTGCACCCGCCGCGCCGCGTAAACCCGGGATCCTGAAGATCGAGACGGTGGAACTCTCCGACGCCGAGCTGGCCACCCTGGCCGAGCGCAAGGCGACCACGGCCATGGCCAAGGGACGGATGCAGGAGGCGCAGGATGGCTACTACGAAGTGCTGGCCCACGATCCCCACAACCAGGGGGCGCGGGAACAGCTGGCGGGCCTGCTCTATGGCGCCGGACGGCTGACCGAGGCCGCCCAGGTGCTGGAAGAGGGGCTGAGGCTGGATCCCGCGCAGGCGGACCTGCGTCTGCTGCTGGCCCGTGTGGCCATCAGCGGCGGGGATCGGCAGAAGGCGCTGGATTGGCTCACCGGCTATCAGCCCGATATCGCCAGCAATCTGGATTATTACGCCACCTGGGCCGGTCTTGCCCAGGAGCTGGGGCAGCCTGTCCAGGCGTCCGAGATGTACGTCAGGCTGTTGCGCCAGCAGCCGGATCAGGGGCGCTGGTGGCTGGGACTGGGGGTGGCGGAGGATGGTCAGGGACACCGTCAGCGGGCACTGGATGCCTATCGCAATGCCCAGTTGCACGGCAATCTGGGGGAGGCCTCCACCCAATGGCTTGAACAACGAATTGGCCAACTGACCCATTGATAAAGCGGCAGTTCGATGAGCCCATGCCATCGGACCAGGCAGCGGGCGTGAAGCAACAGAGATCGGAGCAACAATGGCACAACCCAGACTGAAAATGCGCCTAGGCGACCTGCTGGTACAGGAACAGATCATCTCGGATGATCAGCTGCAGCTCGCCCTGCAGCAGCAGCGCCAGACCGGCCGCAAGCTGGGGACCACCCTCATCGATCTCGGCTTCATCAGCGAGGTGCAACTGCTGACCTTCCTCGCCCGTCAGCTGGATGTGCCCTTCTTCGATCTCAACAACCTTACCATCGACGTCTCGGCCGTGGCGCTGTTGCCCGAGGTGCAGGCGCGCCGCTACCGGGCGCTGGCCGTCAACCTGAGCGACGACAAGGTCACAGTGGTGATGTCGGATCCGGCGGACCTGAGCGCCCTCGACGCCATCGCTGCCCTGCTCAGCCCGCGGGAGCTGGTGCTGGCCGTGGCCCGTGAAGGCCAGCTGCTGGAGTATTTCGACCGCCTCTATCGCCGCACCCGGGAGATAGAGAACTTCGCGGTGCAACTGCACGAAGAGCACCAGGAGACCGGCTTCGAGCTGGGGGCCGGCAGCCTCAATGCCGCAGCCGACGAGGGGGAGGCGACGGTGGCCAAGCTGCTGCGCTCCCTGTTCGAGGACGCGGTACAGGTGGGGGCCTCCGACATCCATATCGAACCGGACGAGAAGGTGCTGCGCATTCGCCAGCGTATCGACGGCGTGCTGCACGAAAACATCCTGAGCGAGGTGCGCATTGCCCAGGCGCTGGTGCTGCGCCTCAAGCTGGTGGCCGGGCTCGACATCTCGGAGAAGCGTCTGCCCCAGGATGGCCGTTTCAACATGAAGGTGCGCGGCCGCGACGTGGATGTGCGGATGTCCACCATGCCGGTGCAGTACGGGGAATCCGTGGTGATGCGGCTGCTGGATCAATCCTCCGGCATCTTGTCGCTCGCCGAGACCGGGATGCCCCCCGCCATCCTGACCCGCTTCCGCCGTCAGCTCAAACGCCCTCACGGCATGATCCTGGTGACGGGCCCGACCGGCAGCGGCAAGACCACGACGCTCTACGGTGCCCTCTCCGAGCTCAACCAGGCCAGCCACAAGATCATCACGGTGGAAGACCCGGTGGAGTACCGTCTGCCCCGCATCAGCCAGGTGCAGGTCAATCCCAAGATAGGCCTCACCTTCTCCCAGGTGCTGCGCTCCACCCTGCGCCAGGATCCGGACATCCTGCTGGTGGGGGAGATGCGGGACAACGAGACGGTGGAGATCGGCCTGCGCGGCGCCATCACGGGCCACCTGGTGCTGACCACCTTGCACACCAACGACGCCGTGACCAGCGCCCTGCGTCTCATCGACATGGGGGCGCCCGGCTATCTGGTGGCGAGCGCCCTGCGGGCCGTGGTGGCCCAGCGCCTGGTGCGGCGGGTATGTGAACACTGCGCCTGCGAGACGGCGCCGGACGAGGGGCAGGCCACCTGGCTATCCGTGCTTTCCGGTGAAGCGCCGGGGCAGCATCGCTATCGCAAGGGGCGGGGTTGCCAGAGCTGCAACTTCACCGGCTACGCGGGCCGGATCGGGGTGTACGAGCTGCTGGAGCTGGATCAACCCATGATGGATGCCCTGCGCCGCAACGATGCCGAGGGGTTTGCCCGGGCGGCACGGGCGCACGAGCACTACCGTCCCCTGGCCCTGACGGCGCTCGACTATGCCCGCGAGGGGATCACCTCGGTGGACGAGGTGCTTCGGCTGGCCGAGGACCTGGGGTAACGCATGAGGCATCTGGATCGTACTGAATCACTCTGCCGGGGTCGCCCATGAATCGTTTTGCCTACAAGGGGCGTGACAGCCGGGGCCAGGCCGTCAGCGGCGTGGTGGAAGCGGTCAGCGAGCAGGCCGCCGCCGAGCAGCTGATGCGCCGCGGGGTGATGCCCACCGAGCTGAAGGCCGGCAAGGCCAGGTCTGCCAGCATCGACTGGTCGCTGCTGCTGGAAGGGAGCGTCAAGCTGGAGGAGCTGGTAGTCTTCAGCCGCCAGATGTATGCCCTGACCCGTGCAGGCATCCCTATCCTGCGCGCCATCGCGGGGCTGGAGGAGAGCGCCCACAGCAAGCCCCTCAAGCGGGCGCTTCACGCTCTGGGGGAGGATCTGGCCAACGGCCGGCCGCTGTCGAGCGCGATGCAGTCGCACCCGAAGGTGTTCAGCAGCCTCTTCGTGGCCATCATCCACGTGGGGGAGAACACGGGTCAGCTGGAGGAGGCCTTCCTGCAGCTCGCCAACTATTTCGATCTGGAGCTGGAGACCCGCAAGCGGATCAAGACCGCCATGCGTTACCCCACCTTCGTGCTGATGGCCATCGCCGTCGCCATGGTGATCCTCAACATCATGGTGATCCCCGTCTTTGCCGGGATGTTTGCCAAGTTCGGGGTGGAGCTGCCGCTGGCGACCCGGATCCTGCTGGCCACCTCCCACTTCTTCGTTCACTACTGGTGGCTGCTGCTCGCCATCCTGGTGGGCGCCGTCGTCGGCTGGCGACGCTGGGTCGCCACCACCAAAGGCAGGCTGGCCTGGCACAGATGGCAGCTGCGGCTGCCCATCGTCGGCTCCATCATAGAGCGCTCCCTGCTTGCCCGTTTTGCCCGCAGCTTCTCCATGATGCTCAAGGCCGGCGTGCCGCTCAACACGGCGCTGACCCTGGTGGCCGATGCGGTGGACAACGCCTGGATGGCGGGGCAGATCCGCGACATGCGGGGCGGCATCGAGCGCGGCGAGAGCCTGCTGCGCACCGCCGGCGCCAGCGGCCTGTTCACTCCCCTGGTGATGCAGATGATCGCGGTGGGGGAAGAGACCGGCCAGGTGGACGAGCTGCTGCACGAAGCGGCCGAGTATTACGAGCGTGAGGTGGATTATGACCTCAAGAGCCTCACCGCCCGCATCGAACCCATCCTGATCGGCATAGTGGCCGTCATGGTGCTGGTGCTGGCGCTCGGCATCTTTACGCCCATGTGGGACATGATGCGGGCCGTGCGGGGTCAGTCGTGAGTTATCTGTGCAACCAGCATCTTCACTCTCCCAATGGCGGGGAGATGATGCGGGCCGTGCGGGGCAAGTGATGCGATGAGCAGACAGTCCGAGCAGGATGAGCGTTGGCTGGGAGGCTACAGGCGGTTGATCGCCTGCATCCTGCTGCTGGTCATCCTTGCCACCCTGGCCCTGAGCTATCGCAGCCACAGGGAAGCGGCGCTGGCGGTCAGCCTGACCCTGCTGGGGGAGCAGTTTGCCGAGCGGGTCCAGCGGCTGCACGGG
>NZ_CAWMFQ010000198.1:4153-14597 GCF_963866995.1 Aeromonas sp. ZOR0002
TGAGCGGCGCCCCGCCGTGCTCCATGCAGAGGGGCGGGCCTGGCAGTTCGATGGGCGAGGCTGGCCGCTGGCGGTGTTGCCGCTACAGTCACCGTCCGAGAACTGCCGCGGGCTCTGGTCGGCCTTGCTCGGCCAGGAGGCGCTGTCGATGCCCACCCTGCAGGTGCTGGCTAGCCCGGATGGGGAGGGATGCGAATTTGGTTGGGAGGCTAACTGGTTGATCTATCGCTTCGCCGACGGCAGTTTGCTGAACAAATCTTGAACAGTATCGTTCTAGCGTCTCGGCGACATGATTTTTTTCTATCTGCATGAAATAATGCGGAACATTACGGAGGCAGCATGGCAACAAAGAGAGTGATACCCGGCCAGGGGCCCGGTCAGATGGCCGGTTTTTCCCTGATTGAGCTGGTGATCGTCATCGTGATCCTGGGGATCCTGGCCGTCACCGCCTTGCCCCGTTTTCTCGATGTGACCGACGAGGCGAAGAAGGCGAGCGTGGAAGGGGTATCGGGCGGTTTCGCCACCGGAGTGTCCCTGGTGCGGGCCCAGTGGGAGGCCGAGGGGCGTGCCAGGCAGGATGGACTCAACACCGTGCTCTATGACGGCTCGCGTTTCTATCTGACCACGCCGACCGACAGTCAGGTCAGCAATGGCGAGCTCTCTCCCGGGTATCCCATGGACACGGCAGCAAGCGGCACGCCCGATGTGGATCCGGCCAGTCTGACGGCGGCCCGCTGCCTCAATATTTGGGAGGGGTTGTTGCAGAATCCTCCCAAGGCTACTGCCCGCTTTGACGAGGTGCGCGGTAGCGGCAATGACCTGAAGTTCTATGCCACGGTGAGCAACAATGGACTGGATTCGGTCTGCCGTTACTATCTGGTCAACAGCCTGAGCAAGGGAAGTGATGGACGTTATCAGGACCCGCAAGGGAGCACGGATGCGTTCATGAGTTTCAGTTATCGCCCGGCCTCCGGCCAGGTGACCACCAATATCAATTGATAAACCGAGGAAAGACGTAATGAAAAAGCAATCGGGTTTTACCCTGATCGAACTGGTCATCGTGATCATCATTCTGGGCATTCTGGCGGTCACCGCCGCGCCCAAGTTCCTGAATCTGCAGGATGATGCCAAGAAGTCTGCCGCGCAGGGCGTGCAGGCAGCGTTGTCCAGCGCTGCCAATCTGGTCTATAGCAAGGCAGCTCTGAATGGGCAGGAAAAGGCATCTGCGGCAGGTGGTACTGACTTGAATGGAATGACCGGTGTCAAGGTTATCTATGGCTACCCGACCGCTGATACCATTTCCGCTGCTGTAACCCTGGACGGCTGGGTTGCAGCTTCTGGCGCAACTGCTCTCGAGTCAACTTTTGCCCCTGCTAATACCAGTGGCAATACTTGTACCGTAAAATACACAGCCGCAACCAGTGATACTGTTCCTTTCAAAACCGAGTTGCAAAACTGTAAGTAATACGTGTTGACAAGCGAGGCTTCGGCCTCGCTTTTTCATTATTCAATGAGCAAGCAAATGCCGAGAAACAAGGGCTTCACCCTGATAGAACTGGTTATCGTAATCCTGTTGCTCGGGATTCTGGCCGCCTTTGCCGTGCCCAAGTGGCTGGGCAAAGGCGGCTTTGAAACCCATACCCTGCGCGATGAGCTTGTGGCCCGGTTGCGGCTGGTTCAGACCATGAACATGCAGGAAGGGGAGGCGCGTTGCACCCAGCTGGTACTGGAGCCGAGCCGCTTCGGTCATCTGACCCTGCTTGGCAGCTGTACCCCCAAGCCCATCTCCGGCTGGAGTGCGGACGAGCAGAGCCGGGGGCGAGTCATCACCGCCTCCGGCGGCCTCTCCCTGCCTCAAGGCAGCTTTTCTTTCGACAAGCGAAGCGGCCGTCCGCTCTCACCCTCAACCTGCGTCAATGGCTGCAACCTGGTGGTGAGCAGCGGGCAGGAGAGCGCCCGGCTGCGCATCGAGCCGGAAGGTTATATCCATGCCCTCCCTTAAGGCCCGGCGCGGCTTCACCCTGATCGAGTTCGTGGTCGGCATTGTGCTGCTGGCCATCGCCCTGACCGGCGTCCTGGGGCTTCTCATCAATCAGGCACCCCAGGCGGTGGATCCGGTGCACCAGGTACGGGCCGCCCAGCTGGCCCAGCGGATCTTAAGCGAGGTGCTGCAAAAATCCTTCGATGAGCACTCGGATCACAACGGCGGCCGTTTTCGCTGCGGTGAGACCGTCGGCACCCCTGCGGTGACCTATCCCCCCTGCACCGCCAGCGCCGACTACGGCCCGGAGGGGGGCGAGACCCGCCCCTATGCCTTCAACGACGTGGACGATTTCGACACCGGGGGTCACTGGGTGGACGCCAACCTGTTTACCCAGACGGATGCCGAGGGCGTCAGCGACCAGGAGTATCGCCACTATCAGATCAGGATCGCCGTCACCCCGGATACCCTGTTTGGCAGCACAGGGCCGGGGGCCGAGTCTATCGGCAAGCGCGTCGCCCTGACCGTGCGTCTGCCGGATGAGAGCGAGCTGGCGTTTGCCCTCTATCGGGGGAACTACTGATGGACCAGCCGCACTCCCGTGATGCCGCGTCCGATGACGCAGCTGTGACCACACCTCGTTACCGCGTCCGATCAGGCTTCGCTCATCGAGCCTGCGCCCAACCTGGGCGGGGGCGGGGCTTCACCCTGGTGGAGCTGGTGATGGTGATCCTGCTGCTCGGGGTGATGGCGACCTTCTCCAGCCAGTTTATCGGCATCGGCACCCAGATTTACGGGGATGCCAGCCGCCGCGAGCAGCTGATGAGCGATGCCCGCTTCGCCCTGGAGCGGCTCAACCGCGAGCTGCGCGATGCGGTCCCCGGTTCGGTGCGCATCGAGGATGAGGCGGGCAAGGGGGCGGATCAGGGGACCTGCCTGCGCTTCTGGCCCATCGTCACCGCCAGCCGCTATCTGGGCTCAGTGGCCAGCGCCGGGCTCAACATAGCGGTGCCGGACGCGCTGCCGCGAGAGAAGGACCAGGCCATCGTCTATCCCCTCGCCGATCCGGCACTCGGCCTGGAGCAGGGGTGTATCCATGGCAACTGCGTGGCCGCCGTCACCTCGGTGGGGAGCCCGGTCTCGGGGGCCTTGCCGCTGACGGTGGATGGCACCTTCGCCAAGGAGTCCCCCGGGCAGCGCATCTATTTTGCCCGTCAGCAGGTGCGTTACTGCGTGACGAATGCCACCCTGACCCGGGTCAGCGCCGCCATCGGTGCTGACATCAGCCTTGGCACTTCGGCCCTCATGGCCGAGCATATCCGCCCCGCGTCCTATTACTTCTACCGGGAGCCCGCCGCCTTCAGCCAGAGCGAGGTGGGACTGCGGATGGAGCTCGAGCAGCGCGGCGAGCGCGTCCTCTTCAACCACAAGCTGGAGACGCTCAATGTTCCCTAGGCCCCCCCGCAGGCTGGCGCCCCAGCGCGGCAGCGCCATCATGGTCGCGCTCTTTGTCATCGTCATCATGGCCCTGCTGGCGGCGGCCATGGGCCGCTTCCTGGTGGACAGCGGCGAGAAGCACGGGGTGGAGGTGCGCGGGGTGCGTGCCCTGATGGCGGCCCAGAGCGGGTTGGAGATTGCCCTGTACCGGCTCTACCCGAGCGGCCAGTGGCAGGGGCAAGCCTGCGGCCCCCTGACATTCACTTTCACCGAGGCTGGGCTGGCGGGCTGCCAGGCCAGTGTCAGCTGCACCAAGCTGCCGGTGAGCGTGGCCGGCGCGACCCAGACCGGTTATCGCTTCAGCAGCGAAGGGCGCTGTGGTGATCCCGGGGCCAACAGTGGCCCCAACCCGGACTTTGCCGTCAGCCGCACCCTGGTGGCGGAAGCTTTCGATGGAGTGACGCCATGAGCCCCCTGCCAAGGAGCCAGACCCCATGAAGTCCAGCCAGCCTCTTCGCGGCGCCCTGTTGTGGATCTTGCTGGGATCTACCTCGGTGCAGGCCGCCAGCCAGTGTACAGAAGCCTTCCTTTTCCCGGTGCAGAGCCACGCCTCCCCCGGCGTGCTGAGCATGAACAATGAAAGCAAGATCATCAGCACCACAGTGGGGGCCAGTTACCCCTTCCTGACCAAAAACATCCAGCCCAACGCCAACTGCAACAACGGTGGCTACTGGAACGGGGGGACCTGGATCTCCAACTGCAACGTCAGCGGCACCCTGGCCAGTCCCCTCAAGGATCTCGCATTCATCGGCGATCCGGATGATTTCCCGCCCGATCCCGGTGATTTTCCCACCTTCAGTGGCCAGAACAACCTGGCGTGTACCAGCGCTTTCACCCCGGCACCCGGTAATTACAAGAATGCCTCCTGGAGCAGCGGCAACTGCCTGGCCACCCTGCAATCCGGGCAAACCTATCGCTTCAACACCCTGTCGCTCTCCGACGGGGCCGTGCTCAATCTCAACGGTGCGACCGTCTATGCCAAGACGGTGCAGGTCACGGGGTACTCGGATGGCATCAAGGGGAGTGGCAACCTGCACGTCAATGCGCTGACGGTCTCCGGCAACGGCAAGCTCTCCGGTGCGAACGTCACCGTCTATGACAGCCTGGCGCTGTCGACCAGCTCGATTGGCAACGTCACGGCCCGCTTCCAGCCCCACTATGCCGAAACGGTCGCCCTGAGCGGGCAGAGCCAGATGCCCATGGCGGCGGGGAACTGGACCATCAGGGAACTGACGGTCGAGGACAACAGCGTCATGACGCTGGAGGGGCAGAGTACCCTCAGCGTCTACGAGCTGGGGATGGAGGGACAGGGCAAGATCACGGCGGCGGGCAATCGCGGCGATCTGACCCTCAGGTTGCATCAGACCCTGGAGGTGAGTGGCAACGGCACCCTCAACGGATATCTGCAGGCCCGCTACCTCAAGACGTTCAAACACCAGAGCACCTCCAACATCAATTTCTACTTTCGTGGCGGCAACCACTGGATAGACAAGATGGAGCTCGGTCAGAACGACAAGCTGATCTTTGACAGCGGCAGTGCCGCGAGGTTGTACATCAAGAGCGATCTGGCCCTGAGCGACCAGATGGAGGTCAATGCCGGGGGCAAGGCCAACGACCTGATGATGTATCACTTCGGCAAGGTCACCATGAGCGGCAACACCAAACTCAACGCCATTCTCTATGTGAACGCCGGGGATCTGGCCATGAGTGGCCAGGCCGTGCTGACCGGCGCCGTGTCGGCGGTGAACGTCTCCATGACCAACAACAGCCAGGTGATCCACGAGCCCTTCAACGGCGACTGGCCGGGCATGTGTGAAGACCCACTGACCTGTTTCAGCGACGACTTCTCCGCCAGCACCCTTGGCAGCGACTGGGTGGTGGCCCGCAGCAGCGGCGACTTTACCCCCGCCATCGTCAATGGCCGACTCGGCATGACCCAGGCCAGCCCCAAGCAATCCACCTCTGCGACTTACCAGCGGCTCTTCCCCGCCGCCAACAACCTGGTCACCATCGAATTCGACCAGTATGCCCACAGCGGCAACGGGGCGGACGGCATGGCGGTGGTGCTCTCTGACGCCAGAGTGACCCCCCAACCGGGCGCCTTCGGCGGGCCCCTCGGGTATGGTTTCAAGCCAGGGGTCAACGGCTTTGCCGGTGGCTGGCTCGGGGTGGGCATAGATGAGTACGGCAACTTCTCGGGTGAAGGCGGGGCGACCAACAAGGGGCGACGCAAGCAGTCCGTGGTGGTGCGCGGCTCGGGCTCCGGTACCAGCGGCTACAACTACCTCAAGGGCACCTGCAACAACGGCGCCGACAACGCCAGCGGCAACTGTCTGTCGCCGACCGTGGACAGCGGCTCGGACAGCAATCGCCCCCACCGTTATCGACTGACCATAGACTCGCGCATCACCGGTCAGTCCCTGGTCAAGGTGGAGCGCAACACGGGGAGCGGTTACAGCACCCTGATCGACAGCTTCAATGCTGCGGGTCAGAGTGGCCAGGCGGCCATTCCCGAGAATCTGTTGTTGTCCCTGACTGGCTCGACCGGGGATGCGACCAACGCCCACCAGATCGACAACGTCCGTATCTGCGCCCTCAAATCCAATCCGGTGGGCACCCAGATCGATCACTTCGAGTTCGATCACTCAGGCCAGGCCCTGACCTGCAACCCCGAGACTCTGACCATTCGGGCCTGCGCCAACGCCAGTTGCAGCCAGCTGTTCACGGACCCGGTGAGCGCCATCCTGACCCCTCTCAAGAATGGCAGCAACGGCTGGATAGCCGACAGCCAGGTGAGCTACAACGGCAACACCGCTACCGTGACCTTCAGCAACGGCACCGCCAAATTGCAGCTGCGCAACAATCTGGCGAGCGCCATGAAGGTGGGGGTGAGTGGCTCTATTCCCTCCACCAAGCCGCTTAGCGAGACGCTTTGCCGGGCGGGCAGCGGCGCCCTGAGCGCCGCCGCCTGTACCTTGAGCTTTGCCGACAGCGGCTTCCTGTTCAATGTGCCGGATACCCTGGCCAACAGGCCCCAAGATGTAGTGATCAGTGCCGTCAAAAAGGACAATGCGACCCAGCAGTGTGTCCCCGGTTTTACCGGTGAGCGTTCGGTCGGCTTCTGGGGAACGTATGTCACCCCGAATGACAATTCTGTCGGGAGTCAGATGGCGATAGATGGCAAGACGATTTCGACTTATGCCGCCAATGTAGTCTCGCCAGCGGCGACAACCCTCAATTTGACCTTCGATGGTCAAGGCAAGGCGACGTTGAAGAGTGTTCGCTATCCGGATGCAGGCCAGATGCGGCTTAATGCCCGCCACGATGGCAGCGGGGATACCGCAGGGCTGGTGATGACGGGGTCGGATCTGTTCGTCAGCCGCCCGGCCGGGCTCTGCATCACGCCTACCGAGGGGACCTGCGCGGCAGGGGATATCACCTGCCCTGTGTTCAAGAGGACGGGAGACAGCTTCTCGCTCAATATCCAGGCCATGGCGTGGCAGAGCGACAGCGATAGGGATATCTGCACCGGCAATGGCACCACCCCCAACTTCGTGTTGTCCGACATCGCCCTGACCAGCGAGCTGGTGGCCCCTCAGGGGGGCGTGGCCGCCCAGGTCACTCCGACCAGGTACAGCCACGTTGCAGCCAGTGCCGGCCTCAATACCCCCGCCCTCAGTCTCAACGAGGTCGGGGTCTTCAGGATCAAGGCGACGCCACCGGTGGCAACGTCGCCAGAGGGAAGCACAGTATCAACGGGCTATTTCGGTTACACCATCCCTCCCGCCACCAGCGTGCCGCTGGGGCGCTTCGTACCCTGGGACTTCAACATGACGAGCGGCATCGTCACCCCGGCCTGCGGCGGTTTCAGCTATATGAGCCAGCCATTCGGGGTACAGACGGTGGTGGAGGCGCGCAACAAGGAAGGGAGTGTCACGAGGAACTACCGTGATGCCTTTGCCAGGGGGGCCCTCACCCTGGTGGCAGCCAACAATCAGGACGGGGTGGACAGATCCAATCGGCTGGCGCCGCTGGCCGCCAGCTGGACCGAAGGAACAGGCAAGCAGTCAGGTCAAACCCGCTTTATGCGGCTGCGCGAACTGACCCCTAGCCTGACCGCACCGGAAGAGCCCTTGCCGCTCCTGCGACTAGGGCTCAGAGTAACGGACGGTGAGACTCCTGAGACCAGCTTCCTCAGCGGACGGAACATGAATCCGTCCGTCAGCGGCACTTGCCAGAGCGGGGTGAACTGCACCGCCAAACAGCTCTCCATTCCGAAGGGATCGGACGATACCATGATCGCCTACTACGGCCGGCTGCTCGCCAGCACCCGTCAGGGGGTCGATAGCGCCCCGCTGGCGCTGCCCCTGCAGGTGCAATATTTCGAAGGGGGCCTGTGGCGAGCCAATTCGCAAGATATCTGTACCCAGATCTCCCTGGCGGGAGGTGGTATCGTCTTTACCGATGCGGAGCAACGCTATGACTCCGCGACGGGGGATCTGATCCTCAAAGACGGTACCCGCATTCGCCTTGGTCTCGGCAATGTGGCTCCGGGCGGTACTCAGGTCGGTTTCGACGCAGGCGAGACCCGGTTCCACTTCGCGCCGCCCAATCAGGCGGTGCGCATTCCCTATCGGATCGTGCTGGAGCAACAGCCATCCCAACCCGTCTGGTTGGCGGATCCCGCCACGACGGGTCATCTGCAGGGGGAGGCAATTTTTGGTCGGGATCGGGGCAATGATCGGATTATTTATCGCCGCGAAGTGATGCCCTGACACCCGGGCTGACACGGGGAGATAGACGCATTGCTGTACAGTGGCGTCTTATCTCCTTGTTTCGTAGTGTTTGTCGGCCTGAGCGGGTGAGTGATGACTCGCATTTTTGTCGCGCCTGATTGATTGGCGACAGTTTGAGCGCTTGCCCATTGGGGTGGGCATTGGTAAAGTTAGCCGGTTTTCTGCACCTCCAAATTCTTAGGATTTCCCGTAGCCATGTTCAAAAAGCTCAGAGGCGTCTTTTCCAACGATCTGTCGATCGACTTGGGAACTGCCAACACCCTGATCTATGTAAAAGATCAAGGGATCGTCCTTAACGAACCCTCAGTTGTCGCCATTCGCCAAGAGCGCGGGAACGCCAAATCGGTCGCTGCTGTCGGTCATGCCGCCAAGCAGATGCTGGGTCGTACCCCTGGTAACATCTCTGCCATTCGCCCGATGAAAGACGGCGTGATCGCCGATTTCTACGTGACCGAGAAGATGCTGCAGCACTTCATCAAACAGGTTCACGACAACAACTATTTCCGCCCCAGCCCGCGCGTGCTGGTGTGCGTACCCTGCGGCTCCACCCAGGTGGAACGTCGCGCCATCAAGGAATCCGCTCTGGGCGCCGGCGCCCGCGAGGTTTACCTGATCGATGAACCCATGGCTGCCGCCATCGGTGCCGGCCTGCCGGTCTCCGAAGCGACCGGTTCCATGGTGGTGGACATCGGTGGCGGTACCACCGAAGTGGCCATCATCTCCCTGAACGGCGTGGTCTACTCCCAGTCCGTCCGTATCGGTGGCGACAAGTTCGACGAAGCCATCATCAGCTACGTCCGTCGCAACTACGGCAGCCTGATCGGGGAAGCCACCGCCGAGCGCATCAAGCACGAGATCGGCTCCGCCTATCCGGGCGAAGAGGTGCGCGAGATCGAAGTGCGCGGTCGCAACCTGGCCGAGGGTGTGCCCCGCAGCTTCACCCTGAACTCCAACGAGATCCTGGAAGCGCTGCAAGAGCCGCTCTCCGGCATCGTCTCCGCCGTCATGGTGGCCCTGGAGCAATCCCCGCCCGAGCTGGCGTCCGACATCTCCGAGCGCGGCATGGTGCTGACCGGTGGTGGTGCCCTGCTCAAGGACATCGACCGTCTGCTGATGGAAGAGACCGGCATCCCGGTCGTCGTGGCTGAAGATCCCCTCACCTGTGTCGCCCGTGGCGGTGGCAAGGCGCTGGAGCTGATCGATATGCACGGTGGCGATCTGTTCCACTACGAATAAGACCCAAAGCCGGCCGAGCGCCGGCTCTTTTTTGACGACTCATGAAACCCATCTTCGGTAGAGGCCCTTCGCTTCAGTTACGGTTGTTTCTCGCCGTCATCATCTCCGTCGCTGCCATCGTCGCGGATTCCCGCTTCGGTGTGTTCAGCCATGTCCGCGTTTATCTGAGCTCCCTGGTGAGCCCGCTGCAATACATCGCCAACGCCCCCGGCACCCTGCTCGACACCATGTCGACCCAGGTGCAGACCCGCGCCGATCTCATCGAGCAGACCAAGCAGCAGGAGCAGCAACTGTTCACCCTGCGCTCGCGCCTGCTCAAGATGGATCAGCTGGAGCACGAGAACCAGCGGCTGCGCGAGCTGCTGGGGTCGCCGGTACACAAGGAGTCCCGCAAGATGGTGGCCGAGCTGCTGTCGGTGGATTCCGACCCCTTCAGCCATCAGGTGCTGATCAACAAGGGGGCGCTGGATGGCGTCTACAACGGCCAGCCGGTGATCAACGATCAGGGGGTGGTCGGTCAGGTGCTCCACGTGGGCTCCACCACCAGTCGCGTCCTGCTCATCACCGACTCCAGCCACGGTATCCCGGTGCGGGTGCTGCGCAACGACTTGCGCGCCATCGCCTCCGGCAGCGGCGAGCTGGACAAGCTGGAGCTGCGCAACCTGCCCCGCAACACCGACGTCCAGGTCGGCGATCTGCTGGTCACCTCGGGCCTGGGCGGCCGCTTCCCGGAAGGTTATCCGGTGGCGACCGTGACCCGCTCCGACTACGTGGAGGGCAAGCCCTTCGCCCAGATCGAGGCCAAGCCGCTGGTGG
The DNA here is from genome assembly GCF_963866995.1 of Aeromonas sp. ZOR0002. Lineage (NCBI taxonomy): Bacteria > Pseudomonadati > Pseudomonadota > Gammaproteobacteria > Aeromonadales > Aeromonadaceae > Aeromonas > Aeromonas sp. ZOR0002. Next base: position 14,480 of record NZ_CAWMFQ010000198.1, read on the forward strand.
CGCTGGACCGTCTGCGCTACCTGCTGCTGCTGTGGACCGACAAGAAACCGGAAGTACACGACAAGGATGCCCTTGAGCCTGCGGCGAGCGCCTCGGCGGCCACGGCAACCACCTGTGA
>NZ_CAWMFQ010000199.1:0-378 GCF_963866995.1 Aeromonas sp. ZOR0002
ATGCCGCCCCCTGCCGCCGTGGCCAGCGCCCGGCGGTTGCTGGTGGCCCTGGGCGCCATGGCCCCGGAGGGTGAGCAACAACTTACCCCGGCAGGTCGTGCCATGGCGGCCTTCGGCACCCATCCCCGCCTCGCCCGCATGTTGCTGCGGGCCAGGGAGCTGGAATCCGAGGGTCTGACAGGGATTGTCGCCGATGCGGCTTTCCTGGTGGCGCTGCTGGAAGAAGATCTGCGAGGATCGGAGCGCCTGTCCGTGCTGTTCCACCGCCGTCAGGGCGCCCTGCGCCAGGGGGCGGCCCGCTGGTTCGAGCGGCTCGGCGTGCGGGCAAGCAGCCCGCAGGGTCAATGGCTGGGGTTGCTGTGCGCCCTCGCCTGGCCT
>NZ_CAWMFQ010000200.1:0-1043 GCF_963866995.1 Aeromonas sp. ZOR0002
CTTCGTCCTGCTGCAGAAGCGGCTCGATCATCAGGATCCCAAGCGACGGCTGGAGCAGCAGTCCCAGCGCCTCGACGAGCTCGACCGCCGCTTGCAGCAGCACCTGCGTGATCGCCTGCACCAGGGGGAGCGGCGCCTCGCCAACCTCGAGCTGCGCTTGCAAGCCCAGAGCCCCGAGAAGGCGCTGGCCGCCGGGAAGCGCCGCCACCAGCTGGCCGAGGAGCGGCTCCATACCCTGATGAGCAAGCGCCAGAGTCTCGCCGGCCATCGCCTCGCCATGCTGAGCGCGCGCCTCGACGGCATCAGCCCGCTGGCCACCCTGGGGCGCGGTTACGCCATCGTGCGCACCCCCTCCGGGGAGGTGATCCGCCGCGCATCCCAGGTCAATGCAGGCCAGACCCTGATCACCACCCTCGCAGAGGGAGCGCTGCGGGTGCGGGTGGACGAGGTCCACCAGCCATAACGAACAAGGGGGCACATCAAGTGCCCCCCTTGTCTATCATCCCCTCTTTGCCCGGCCCTCTCGGCCAGCGCACTCACACCAGTGAATGGCGCACCGCCTGCGCCGGATCGGCAGACGCCGTATCCGACCCCGCCAGCGGGTTGGTCTGTAAGTATTCAAACAACCCGGCCTGCAAATTCACGTTCCAGAAACGCCCTGCCAGGGTGAGGGCGAGACGCTCGGCCGAGAGCCGTGCCAGCCCGTGTCGCTGCCAGGCCTCAAAGAGCGGCATCAGGTGGGAGACCAGCCCCTGTGGCAATTGCGACAACGCCAGCCATCCGGTGTCGAGCCCCCCTCGCAGCAGCCCGTCGAGACGGGCATCGGGATTGGGCCTCATCACCATGCCGGGAGCACGCACGCCCCCCGCCTGCGCCTCATGCCAGGGCGCCAGATCCCGGCCATACATGAGGCCGTGGCCGTGAATGTTGCCCCCCGCCCCTGCGCCGAAGGGCAGGATCTCGGCGCCCCACTTGGCCATCTGGTTGTAGTGGCTCTGTTCGGCATCGGTGCGCCGCCAGTGGCTGCAGGAGAGCCGATCCCA
>NZ_CAWMFQ010000201.1:0-1611 GCF_963866995.1 Aeromonas sp. ZOR0002
ATCACCGCTGCGGGAGTCGGCGCGCTCGCCGCTCGCCGGGCGGCGGGTCGCCTCCCGTTGCAGTTGCGGGCGCACGTCCGGGTTGGAGGCCACATAGCGCTCCCACCAGCTCGCCAACTCGCCGAGGCCGCGCTCGACCCGGTTGCGCAGCAACAGGAAGTCGAAGGCCGCACGGAATTTCGGGTGCTCCATGGCGCGCTCGGGGTGCTTGCCCTGGCGGCGGGTCAGGCGCTGCTGCAGGGCCCAAATGTCGCGCACGTCCGTGGTGAAGCGGCGCGGCACGGCGATGATCCGCACCTGGTTGTCCAGCACCTCGTTGATAGCCAGCATGAAGGCATCGTACCAGGGCAGACCGCTCTCGTTTTCCAGCACCCGGCCGCGGGCCTCGACGGCGCCCCACAGCAGGGTGGCGTAGAGGAAGGCGGGGGTGACGCGCTTCTCTTCACGGACCCGGGTATCGGTGTCCATCAGCGCCTGCTCGATGAACTGCTCGTAGGGCGAGTTGCCGTGGGGCGTGAACAGGGCGGCTACCTGGGGGAACAGCGGCTGGAACAGCCCGTATTCCCGCAGCAGCTTGTAGGTGGCCAGACCGTCCCCCGCCAGGAACAGCTTGAGGGTCTCCTCGAACAGGCGGGCGGCCGGGATGTCCTGCAGCAGCGGGGCGAGCTCCCGGATGGGGGCGGCGGTGCGCGGGCTGATGGTCATGTCGAGCTTGGCGGCGAAGCGCACGGCGCGCAGCATGCGCACCGGATCTTCCCGGTAGCGGGTCTCGGGGTCGCCAATCAGCTCCAGTCTGCGCGCGGCCAGGTCTTCCAGCCCACCCTCGAAATCGTGCAGGGTGAAATCCTTGGCGCTGTAGTAGAGGGCGTTGACGGTAAAGTCGCGACGCTCGGCATCCTCTTCGATGGTGCCGTAGACGTTGTCCCGCAGCAGCATGCCTTCATCGGACTGGGCCGACACATGCTTGCTGGTATTGACCTGATGGTGGTGACCCCGGAAGGTGGCCACTTCGATCACGTCACGACCAAAGACGATGTGGGCCAGGCGGAAACGGCGGCCAATCAGGCGGCAGTTGCTGAACAGCGCCTTGATCTGCTCCGGCGTCGCGTCGGTGGCGATGTCGAAATCCTTGGGGGTCTTCCCGAGCAGCAGGTCACGGACACCGCCGCCGACCAGGTAGGCCTCATAGCCCCCCTTGTTCAGGCGATAGAGCACCTTGAGGGCATTCTCGCTGATCTCTTTGCGCGAAATCGGGTGCTGGTCACGGCTCAAGGTACGGCGCTGTCCGGCGACACGGGCCGGAATGGGGGACTCCACCGACTGCTCGCCGTCTTCCTTGCCGAGCACTTTGCGGCAAAAGTTTGCGATCTGGGAAAAAATGGTACACCTCGTTATGACTTCAAATTGACGGGAGGCCAAAAAAATAGCGGCCTATCATAGCTCAGCCCCAACCAAATGAGAAACGGTGTGGCCTGCTTCCCCTTGATTGGTCCTTTTGGGGCAAGAAATGCAGCCGGGGCTAGCTTTGCCCTTGCGGGATCTTCTGCTGGCGGGGCACCCGGGCCAGCTGCCAGTGGGCGATGCCCCAGCCGATGATCTCGTCGATCCGGC
>NZ_CAWMFQ010000201.1:1697-4502 GCF_963866995.1 Aeromonas sp. ZOR0002
GCGGCGGGCACTGACCGAGAAAGTGCAACGCCTGCCACAGGGCCGGTCGTACCTCGTCCTGCGACAGCGCCGGCGCATGGTTCTGCTTGGAGAGCTTGTTGCCATCCGCTTGCACCGCCAGCGGCAGGTGCACCCAATCGGGGACGGCAGCCCCCAGAGTCTGGTAGAGGGCAATCTGGCGCACCGTGGGTTCCAGCAGATCGGCGCCGCGGACGATCTCGGTGATGCCGCTGTCCATGTCATCCACCACCACCGCCAGGTTGTAGGCATAGAGCCCGTCCCGGCGGCGCACGATGAAGTCCTCCTCCGCCAGCGCTGCGGGGACGGAGATCTCTCCCTGAAGCGCATCCTCGAACCGATAGACCGGGTGGTGCTGGCGCAAACGGGCGGCACACCCCTCGGCGGTCAGCCCCAGGGCGCGGCAATGACCGTTGTAGAATCCCCCTGCGGCCATGATTTCGCGCCGGGTACAGCGGCACCAGTAGAGATCCCCGGCCCGATAGAGCTGATCGATGATCTCGTCATAGCGGCCATGGCGCGCGCTCTGGAACATCACCTCCCCATCCCAGCCAAGACCGTGTGCCTCCAGGGTGGTGAGGATAAGGTCAGCCGCTCCCGGCATCTCCCGCGGAGGGTCGATGTCTTCGATGCGCACCAGCCAGCGTCCCTGCTGCGCCCTGGCCTGCAAGAAGCTGCCAAGGGCGGCGACCAGGGATCCGAAGTGGAGCGGACCGGACGGCGAGGGGGCGAAGCGGCCCACATAGGGGCGTCGGGAGGGGGGGGATGTCATGACCATGGCAGTTCGGGTAGGCGATGCATTGAGGCTGCATTCTGGGACGGCCCGACCAAAAGCTCAATAAAAAAGGGAGCCTGGGCTCCCTTTTCGTTTCTGTGGATGGGCGGCATCAGCCAGCCATTTGTTTTTCCTTGATCTCGGCCAGCGTCTTGCAGTCCACGCAGAGGTCTGCGGTCGGACGGGCTTCCAGACGGCGGATGCCGATCTCGATGCCGCAATGCTCGCAGTAACCGAAGTCATCTTCTTCGAGCAGCAGCAAGGTTTTCTCGATCTTCTTGATCAGCTTGCGTTCACGGTCGCGGGTGCGCAGTTCGAGAGCAAACTCTTCTTCTTGCGCGGCGCGATCCACGGGATCCGGGAAGTTGGCAGCCTCATCCTTCATGTGGTCGACGGTGCGGTCAACTTCCTGCATCAGTTGGTTGCGCCAGGCTCCCAGGATCTTGCGAAAATGTACCTTCTGTTGGTCATTCATGTACTCCTCACCGGCTTTCATCTGGTAAGGCTCTACACCCGCAATGGCCAGGGGGCCCAGAGATTTCCTGTTTTCGCCTGTTGGCATGCCCTGTCTCCTAATTCAGCACGCTACCCGTGCCATCCATAAATTGAGGGCGACATCTATAGCAGAAGGGTCAACGGGAGGCAAACAAGCCTTATCAATAATGTTACCCACTTCTGCATTTATTCTCTGCCCTCGGGTAGCATATGGTCAGATTCAAATGGGATAAAATCCTGAGCCACCATGCCCTGCACCCCAACATGGGGGCGATAGCATAAAATTTCAACCCCTGCCGCCATCGCCTGTTCAACAAGCTGACTATAGTGCGGATCGATATGGGCTGCAGGGCGCATTCTCGCGATGCCGGAGTGCAATACCATGAACAGCAGCACGGCCCGGTGCCCTGCCGCCTTCATGGCCATCAATTCACGCAAGTGCTTGGCGCCGCGGGTGGTAACCGCATCGGGGAAGTACCCCATGCCGGGTTGCTCCCGCTCGTCGAGCAGGGTGACGGATTTCACCTCGATGTAACAATTCGGCCTGTGGTCATCTTCCAGCAGCAGGTCGATGCGGCTGTTCTCTTCCCCGTATTTCACTTCGGTGCGCAGCCTGGCATAGCCTGCCAGGGGGGCGAGAGCGCCCTGTTCGATGAGCTCCCGGGCGATCTGGTTGGCACGGGCCGTGTTGACGCAGATGAAGTGACCCGCCGGGCTCTCGGCGATTTCCCAACTGTTTGGCAGCTTGCGCTTGGGGTTGTCGGATGTGGAGTACCAGACCCGGGTGCCCGGCAGGGCGCAGCCGGTCATGGCACCGGTATTGGCGCAGTGGATGGTGATCACCTCGCTGTTGTCGAGCGCCACATCCGTCAGGAAGCGCTTGTAGCGGGAGAGCAGCTGCCCGGACTGCAGGGGGGGATCGAAGATCATGGGGTGAGCTCCTCGCGGTGTGGGTTTTTGACGCGGGCCCGCAGGGGCCAGCAGGCGAGCGGTTCGTAGTGGACGCCGTCCGGCGTGCTGACGGATTGATAGAGGCAGAAGCGATCGGCCCTGAGCAGAAAATCCGGCGCAGGCAGCTCGCCGGGGGCCTCGCCCGCCTTGCGCGACAGGGTGACGTGGGGGCGATAGCCCTGCTCGCCGTTGCCCAGCCCGAGCTTTTCACCGTGGCGGCGCAGCGCCCTCGCGAGCACGGTCAGCTCGTTCGGCCACTCACCGGGCCCCACCCAGGCGGCTTTGGCGCGCTGAAACCAGCCGGTCTGATCCAGATGGACGCTGAAAGGGGGGCAGTGCTGTCGCTCGGCGGCCGCGATCAGGCGAGCCTGGGTCGTTTCGTCGGCCTCCCCGAGAAAGGCCAGGGTCAGGTGCAGGTTGCACTCGGGCACCGGCTGGCCGGGCCAGGGGCGCTGGTCTCGCCAGGTCGCAAGCTCGGGGGCAAGCTCTGGCAGGGGCAGGGCAAAGAAGAGTTTGGGCATGCGGCGTGTCGGTCCTCGTGATGGGCATCGGATAAGGGACTGTGA
>NZ_CAWMFQ010000202.1:0-325 GCF_963866995.1 Aeromonas sp. ZOR0002
ATCTCTACAGGATTCCAGACATGTCAAGGCCAGGTAAGGTTCTTCGCGTTGCATCGAATTAAACCACATGCTCCACCGCTTGTGCGGGCCCCCGTCAATTCATTTGAGTTTTAACCTTGCGGCCGTACTCCCCAGGCGGTCGATTTAACGCGTTAGCTCCGGAAGCCACGTCTCAAGGACACAGCCTCCAAATCGACATCGTTTACGGCGTGGACTACCAGGGTATCTAATCCTGTTTGCTCCCCACGCTTTCGCACCTGAGCGTCAGTCTTTGTCCAGGGGGCCGCCTTCGCCACCGGTATTCCTCCAGATCTCTACGCATTTC
>NZ_CAWMFQ010000203.1:0-46911 GCF_963866995.1 Aeromonas sp. ZOR0002
CACAGTTGATAGATGCGCTCGGCCTGCCAGGTTTCTCCATACTGCGAGAGCCCCACCACCAGCACCTTGCCCTGGTAGGTCAGCCACTCGGCGGCGAAGGCTCCATCGCCGCCGCTGGTCACCTCGGCCAGCACCTGGTACTGACCATCGGCCGGCTCTGCGCTCAACACCAGCACCTCGCGGGCGCGGCCGATATTGCGCACCGTGACCACCCCGGCCACCCGGCCGGTGATGGTACGCTCCAGCCAGTCGGGTACATCGAAGGCAAGCTGATCCCACGCAGGCACAACATAGGAGGCCAGCGCATCAAAGTTGACAGTCAGGCCAGGTACGGTCAGCTGGTATGGTGTCGCCATTACCGCTCCTTATACCGGCAGGCCGGTAATGAGGTCGCACAGCACAGGTTTGATGGGACCATGCAACTGGGGTTGGAAAACAGGGTCTGGTGTGAAGAGGGCAGCCCCGACGGTCAGGGAGGATGAGGTTGACCAGGGTTCCGGGGGCAAACTGGTGCCGCTGTTGCCCGCCGTGGTGCAGAGGTAGCGAAAACCGTTGGGGGTAGCCGGATGAATGATGTCGCCCAGCACATACGCCTTGCTGGCGACCAGGGGGGCACCATAGGGCTCATAGGTGGCGACCATGACCGCATCGCTATAAAAACCACAGGGCAGGCTAAACGAGCCGTCAGCAGCGGCCATTGTGTCATTGATGCGGGCAAAGTCAGCCACGCTCAAGGCTCGCACGAAACGCGGCTTGGGGCTGCCGCCAGTCTTTACCTGGCCCTTGACCAAATACCCCTGCCGCAAGTGACTGACATCCTGCCTGAGCAGTCGGGGCGGGCTAGCACCATCAAGGGTCCATCGGGCGGGATCATAGCTTGAATAGCGATCCGGATTATAGGGATCCGCTACGCTACGCAGGTCAGTAAATGCAGAGGGACAAGTGACAGATGTGGGCAGCACCACGCTAGAGACGCCGGTCAAGCCGGTACCGGTTTTGTACCAGTTCACTCCGCTCATGGTGCAGCGCGTATAGGTTGACGTGCCAGAGGTGTGCCCTAATCGACCATCGATAAAGGCAACATCATTAAAGGCTGAACTACCAAAATAGTTGCCATTAACGTGGCCCCAATAAAAGTTGCGCAGGGTGAGCTGGTTAAAGGTCACTGCGTGGGTGTTGCCATAGAGATGCTTGAGGTTGTCGATGGCATACCCATTACCGTTTAACGTCGCGAGCGCAGAGGATACTTGGCTGAAGGTGAAGGCCGACAGATCAAGGTCGGTAACCAGCGACGCAAACACCCCGGCTCTGAATATATCGACACTGAAAAACTGCACTGCGGCCGCGATACTGTGGATAACGTAGGGATCGGTGCTTGACCCGGAACCCTTTAAATAGTCACTTATCGCCATCTATGCCTCCACCGGCCCCAGCACCATGGGGGCCAATTGTCGTCCTGTGGTATCCCAGCACATCACGATGACCGGGCCTGAATAGTCGCAATCGAGCTGCCATGCCCCCGACGAGTTTGTCGTGGTGTGGGCCAGCACCCAGCGCCCCACCCTGGGCGGGGAGGAGCCGGGGATCACCCCGGCAAAGCGCGGCAAGGCCAGCACCACGGCATCGGCCAGCAGCACGCCCTGGTCATTGACACTGCCTGATAGTCGCTGCATGGCGCGGCTCCTCGTCGTTGCTCATGGCCGGCGGCCGCTTAATCGGCATCGCCGCGCTGGAAGACCTCGAAGCGGTCGTCCGGGTGGGTGGCACGGCCGACGCTGATGCAGCGCAGCAACCAGATGGGGGCCAGCGCCGAGCTGGTATCGAAGCGCACCACGTTGTTGTTGGCCCAACCGCTGGAGAAACCCGCCGCCTCCAGCACAAAGAAAGGCGTGCCGGTGTTGGGGTTGAGGGGGGCCAGGTCCGTGGTCAGGTTGCCAGAGGCGATCAACCCCCGCGTCTTGCCGATGACGTTGTAAGTAGAGGTGCCGGTGAACACCAGCGCCCACTGCTCATCTACCGCGCCCCGGTCGGTTACCTGCAGCGGGTGATCCGCCCAGTTGTAGTTCGCGCTGATGGCCCCGCCCACCGGCGCACTGCCCCAGTTCGGGCTGGCGCTGTTCCAGCTCTGCTGGACGAAGTTGTTGGCCCAGCTGGCAAAGCGGTCGCCAAACTGCAGGCAGGAGCTGACCATGGTTTCCCCGGCCGGATAGTCGTGTACCAGTGGGTCGGCCAGGGTCAGGTCGCCAGAGATCTGCACATCCAGCACCAGGCTCATGTGCTCGATGCGGTTGACGAAGGTGAGCGGCGCAGTCACCGCCGCACCGGTGTCATCCACCAGGCTGTAGCCTGCGTTCAGGGTCAGCAGACCGCTGTCCCGATCCTCGGTGTACTGGGAGGGCGCGAGGCGCTTGCCATTGGCCCCCACCAGGTAGAGGTCAGCCACATAGTCGCGACCGGCGTCGAGCACGGCGCCACCGGCGGGCTCCCCCACCCCTTGGGAGGCAGTGTGGGAGAGCACCAGGGTGTCGCCATCCTGGTAGATGGGTACCTTGCCATCGGCGGGCAGGCGCACCGGATCCAGCCCGATACGAGCGGCATCCAGCGGCAAGGCGGTGAGCAACACGGTGTTGTAGCGGGCCGAGCTCGCCAGGATCGGCTTGGCAAAGCTCGCTTTCACCACCCCGGTGTTGGTGTTGACCGTCCCCGTCACCCCCTCGCCCACCAGGTCCCCCTGGGCATCGGCGCTGGCATTCACCAGGGAGCCGTCAAAGGCCACCGCGATCAGCTGGAAGTTGGCCTGCTTGAGCGGGCTGCCGGGGGTGCGGAAGGTCAGCGCATTGGCAAACGCCGCCGTCACCACCCGGGCGCAGGAGAGCAGCGTGAGGTTGCCGGTGAAGCCGTTGAGATCGGAGAGCACCACCCGCCCGATCCCCAGATCCACCCGGCCAACCCGGCTCCCGGCCCCGGTGCGGGAGTCCGGGTTCTTCCAGAGGATGCCATCCCGCTCGATGTAGTGGGTGCTGCCATCGGTAAACCAGAGCGAACCGGTAAGAATGTTGGGCTTGCCCAGCAGGAAATCGAGCTCTGGCGCATTGACTTGGCTTGTGATGGGGGCGGTACCTGGGCCCATCTCCAGCGCCTGCCAGCTACCTGGGCCCACCATCTCCTCCTGCAGGTTGACGGTCTGATACCCCTGCTCTGTGATGTAATACTGGTAGCTGTAACTCTGTGACCAGCTGAACGAAAACGCCCCGGTCACGTTGTCGATCGTCCCCACCACAGCCCCGTCCCGCAGCAGGTTGCCCGCCCCGTCATCGCGAATATCGATCACCTGGGTGGTGTAATAGCCATCCCCCTGGGCATGGAAACGCCCCGCGTGATTGAAGCGGCGCACCGCATAGCGCAGCAGGAAGCTGCGCGGCTTGAACGCCTGCCCCACCGACCCGCTCGCGCTCTGATTGCCCGCCCCCGGGATCACCACCTCCCCCAGCAGGCGAGTATCCGGGGTGTAGGTCAGGGAGTAGAGCCCGTCGCTGGGCAGCACACTCGGGGTGAACTCGATCAGCCCGTCCACCTCGCTCACGGTGCCGCTACCGCTGCCGGACAGTTCCCCCTGGTCGTTGCTCGTGAGGCTGTATCCGGTACTGCCGTTGACCCAGCTGACCTGCAACGAACCCGGCAGGATGCCATCCGGCAACTCCAGTCGCTGGTGCTTGCCGACCGTCTTGCTGCCGAGCAGCAACTCCACCGCTATCCCCTGGGCGGGCTGGTACTGCACGATGATCTCGCTCTCGGCATCCGGCAGGGCGGCAGTGGTGACGGCCAGGGAGCCGGTCACGAAGTTCTGGGTACCAGAGCCCTGCCCCACCAACTGGCCGCTGCCGTTGTCTTCAAGCTGCTGCCACTTGCCCAGCGCCCGGTACAAAACCCGCAATGTGCCAGGCATGGGGATGGCGGCGGAGAAGTCGAACGTCCAGTTAAATGTCCTGCTGGCGATGCTCACCTCCCGGCTCACGCTGATGAGGTTGCCCAGGATCCGCACCGCCGGGGTGTAGCTGGCGGTGGCCGAGCCGGTAAAGCTGCCCGCATTGCGCCAGGCATCGACCTGACCGGTCTCGAAGTTCACGGTCAGCTTGCTGAAGTTGTTGTTGCCACTTTGGAACTTCAACTCCCCGCTGCCATTGTCCTTGAACACGCCCCCATCGATCGTGAGTTGCAGGGAGCCGCGCGTGGGCACCCGCTCCAGATAGCTGCGGGTCTGGCTGCCCGCCACCAGAGCAAACTGGAGGGGGCGAGTCACGGCATTGCCCGAGGGCTGCATGATCGCCAGATCGGTGGCGGCAGAGCGGTTGGTCAGCAGGTTCTCGCCATAGGCGCTCGGCACGATCGGCTTGTAGACCGAGTTGACCCGCACCTGCAGATCCCCAGGCTGGGCTGGCCGCGCCAATGCAGTGACCCCGTAATAGCGGGCCGCATCCGCTACCGTGGTGGTAAGGATATCGGCCACCTGGTTGCCGTTCGAGGTGGTAGAGCCGGTCGGATACGGGGTGCCGCCATAGAAGGTAAAGGCGAGCCTGGCCGTGATCTTGAGGGTGCAGACCCGCCGTACCAGCGTCTTGAACTCACCACCGTGTTCATAGGTGAAGGTCTGCTCGTGGGCCTCGTATTCAGCGATCTTGATGTACTGCTCATAGGCAGCCTTGGTGTCAGGGTCTACGCCCCGCAGCAGCAGGGTACCGCCCAGTTCCGGCTCGGGGGCGGAGACTTCCTGAAACGCGAGGAGCATCCGCTGCCCCTTGTACTGGTCGCCGAGCAGGTACATGCGGGCGCTGATGCCGGGCACCAGGTAGCTCTCGATGGCGTTCTTGACCTCGACCCGGGTGTCGGTCGGAGTGCCCGCAAAGGCGATCATGTTGACGTGGCTGTCGGCGGCGTCCTTGCTTACCATGAAGTGGGAGCCCAGGTACACCTCCTGGGTATCCACCGCCACCCCGCCAAAGATCTTGCGGATGTTGACCCGGCCCTGGGTGCGGTCGAGGCGGCTGGTGTCGGGGAACAGGTTGTTGACCTGCCCATCGATCACCAGGCGGCCGGTCGGCAACCCACCGCCGTTGTCTTCATCCGTCAGCCTGGCCGACTCGTAGATGACAATATCTTTTGCAGTGATGGGCATGGGTTACTCCAATGTGATGAACCGTAGCGTGACTTCGTATTGAGCATCCGGATTCAGCCAAGGCTCCGCCTCGGGGCTGATGGGGGTGGCTTCAATAGGGGTAGTAGGGTGATCCCAGGTGACCTTGAACACGGTGTTCGCCAGGTTAAGCAGCAGTGGAGGTGGGTCGGTTAGAGTGGCTCGCAGAGCGTCAAGTTGCTCTCTGCTGAGCCATGCACCGTCAGAGACCAGATGGATGGCTCGCCCCCCTTTTTGAATACCGAATTGCAGCACCGGATCCCCGGTGACTGCATGTTCAAGGCTTTGCACCACCGGGGTGTGCGCAAGTTCGTTTGGCCATGACATATCATCAGGCAAATCAATGCCATTTAGCTGGATCATGTTTTGTTCAACCCCGCCTGTTCCAGGATGTTGAGCAGGTTGTTCAGACCCTTCTCATCTGCCCGAAGCTTTGCCTCCGGGGCACCGGGGAGTTGCAGGATAATGGTGACCTGTTTCTCTGCTTGCTGGGCTTGTGGGGTCGGCTGATACGCCTGCTGGGAAACTACAGGTTGGCTTGCTGCTGGCGGACTCTTTGCAACTTCCTTCTGCTGTGCCTTGTTCAGCTCGCTCTGGAGCTGCGCACGCATGGCCTCCATCTCCTTCTGGAACTTCTCGCCGTAGTATTTGCTCCACTCGCTGTAGGCGGGGATGTCCCTGACCTTCTTGCTGTAGCGAGCCAGCTCCTCTTCCACGCCCGCGAGCGTGTTGGCCAGGGCATCGGCGTTGCCGCGGAGCTGGTTGATATCCACCGTCTTGTAGAAGAAAGAGCCAGCGCCAACGGTACGCGTGACATCCCCTCGCCCTGTACCCGACAAGGCAGAGCTGCCACCACTCGTACTGCTGATGGCGTCTTCCACATCGGCTTTGGTCTTTTTGGCCTCGTCCTGCACCCCTTTGAGGTTTTCCCTCATGGTGTCGGTCGCACTCTTCGACTTGTCTGCCGCGGTGTTGAAGCCATCACCAATCTCTGCTGCTTTCGCTTTGGTTTGGCGGATATGATCATCCAGATAGGTAAGCCCGCGTCCTTGCTCCTGTGCAGAGACCTTTCCCGCCTGCCCTACCGATAACCAGACCTTTCTCAGCTCCTCCAGCTCTTGCGCCGTGTCTGCCTTGTTGACGGCCGCCTTCATGGCGGCGGCAATATCCTGCGAGGTGGCATTCACATCGGTAGCAACAGCACGGAAGGTGTCGATGGTCTGGCGGCCCACGGCATCAATGCCGGTATGGAGTGCTTGATAATCCACACCCAGGCGGCGCAGCTTTTCAGACAGTACCGACTCCGTGATCTGGGCTGTGCTGATGGCACCATTTTTCATGGTGTCAAAAGCTGCCATTGACTGGACCTTCAACACCTCGAGATCCTGCAGGCTCATGTCCTGCAGACTCTTGCGCAACCCCGCATCAATTTCGGTCTGGGTGACTTTGCCCTGCTCCTTGAGCGTCTCGAACGCCAGCCCAAGGTTTTGCAATGAGGTCGGATCGCCAATCTGCAGATTGCTGAACAGGGTGTTTATCGTGGTTGCCGTCTCCCCGCCTTTGGCCTTGAGCTGGTCAAAACTGCTGATCAGGTTCAGTACCGCAGGACGGCTTTTGGCTTCCATCACCTGAGCGGACATATCTGCTGCTGCGGCCAGATTGGCAAACCCCTGGCGCATGCTGGCCAGCGCAGCATCGGCCTGGTACTGCATGGCCTCGGCTTTGAGCCCGGAGGCTTCAAGCGCCTTTTGCACCTGCAACTGGCCCGTCAGGTACTCTCGATGACCCTTGAGCCGCTGCTCGTAGGCAGCCCGTTCGGTTGCTGACAGCTTGGCAACTTCCTGTGCAGTGAGGATCTGCACATTCTTGAACTCATCGAACTGCGCCATGGTGGTCATGCCCTGGCGCTGCAGTTGGGCGAAGAAGGCGCGAGACTGCTCGGCTACTCGCTGCTCAACCTCCCCAGCCTCGCCCATCCTGGCCGCCCAGACCCCGGCGTCTTCGGCCAGTTTGGCCAACCCCTTGCCACCCTCGTAGGCCAACGTGGCCAGGGCAGCATAGGCGGCAGCAGTGCCAAGCCCGATCCGGCTGAGCATGCCGCCGGCCTTGTTCCCCTTCTTGGCCATCTCCTCCATGGACTCGCCCGCTTTCTTGGTATCCGGGGTCACGCGGGTTTTCAGAATGTCGGCGAACTTGAGCAGATCGGTGCTCCACTGCACCACCTTCATGGTTGCCCAGGCTTTAACCGCCAGCGCAATCGCACCGCGCCACTCAACCAGTCCCTCCACAAATTCGCGCAGGCCTACCACGGCCACCTTCAGGCCATCCGATACTTGGCGGGCCCAGGCGGCCAGGCTACCGTCGGCGGCGGCCGCTTTGATCTGGCTGGTGACGCTCTGCAACTCACCTTTGATGAAGTCAAAAATGCCCGCATCTGCCACGGCCAGTTCGACCCGATTCAGCTCCTCAAGAAAGTTCGACCAGATCCCGCTGAAGGTCTTTGACATGGCCTCAGAGGCACCCGCCGCATCCTGTCCCATCGCCTTGATCAACAGCTCGATCTCATTTCGGCCCAGCTTGCCTGCCGAGGCCATGGCGATGATCTCGTCAGTGGTCTTGCCCATGGCTTTCGCCAGAAGCTGAGCTGCCGGTACCGAGCGTTCGTTGAGCTGGTTCATCTCCTCGGCTTGCAGCTTGCCCTTGGTATAGGCCTGGCCGAGGGCGGTGATGACCCCTTCCAGATCCTGATACGTGCCGGCCGTCTTGGCGGTGTAATCGGCGGCGGCCTGCAGCACCCCGTTATAGGGATCCAGCCCGAAGTTCTTCGCCTTGATGAAAGCAGTCGTGATCTCGTTGAGCTGGAACGGGGTCTTCTCATTGAACTCCCGCAACCAGGCCAGTGCCTTTTCACCGCCGGCGGCGCTCCCCTCCACGCTCTTGAGCGAAACGCTCAGCCGCTCCATCTCATCGGCGGTGCGGATCATGCCGGTGGTGCGGGCAATCAGCTGATCAAAGCTGAGGTAGGCCGCTGCCGCACCAGTGATGCGGCCGATAAAGTCCCGCCAACTCCCACTCCCGCTCTGCACGCTTTGGTGCAGGCTGTCAGTGTTCTGCTCGGCCTGCTTGGCCTTCTTGCTGTATGCCTCCATCCCGGCGGCAGACGAGCGCAATTGCGTGGCCTGCCCAGCAAGCTGGCTCTTCAGATAAGCCACCTGGGTTCCGGCCTGTTGGCTGGCCGTTTCAATCCGCTTCTGCTCGCTGGCCAGCTTGCGGGTGTCGACCCCAGCCTCGGTCAGGGCGCGGCGCAGCCCATTGAGCGTGCTGTTCTGCCGTTGATATTGGCTATCAAGGGATTGCACTTCCCGGCGAGCAGCGTTGAACTCCCGGGCCTGCTGACGCAGCGCCTTCTCGCTGGCATCCAGTCCGTTCTTGAGGGCATTGGTTTGCCCCGCGCTCTCTTTGTACTGGTCCCCCAGCAGACGAACCTGATCCCGCGCATCCTTGAGCGCCTGGCGCTGCTCCTTGGTGACGCTGGTCGCCTCACTGTTGGCCTGGCGCAGCAGATCCACCTTGGCCTTGGCTTCCGCATGAGCGCTCGCCAGCCGCTCGGTCTCCTGCCGACTGGTGCTGTAGGCAGCATTGGACGCCGTCAGCTCTTTCTTGGCATCCGCCAGTGCTTTGCCCATGCCGGTGGCCCTGGTGCGGGCAGCCTCCAGCCCCTCACCCAGATCGGCGGTGCTGCGCTTGAGGTTGGCGAACTGGGTCAGAGTGGCGTTCTGCTCACCGAGGCGCTGCAACTCATCCCCCAGGGAGCCGACCTGCTCGCTGCTCGACTCGGTCTCCCCACCCAGGGTATCCACCTCGGTGATGAGCTTGCTGATCTCGGCCAGCCCCTCAACGGCGGCACGGATCCGCAGCTGGATATCGGTGTCATTGCTGGCCATAGAAATCCTCAGAAATGAAAAAACCCGCCGAAGCGGGTACCAAAAAAACCTATATTGAAAAGTGCAATTTACTGACCGGGTTATTCTTCAGGGGAAGGTATGGATGTGTTCGAGTTATTGCTGATCGCAATAGGAGGATTTTTCGTAATCGGAGCTCTTCTCGCCATCATTGCTACTGGAGCATGGGTCTTCCTCATTCCCATCGCATTACTGTTTTTAGTTAACTCATATCCCGCAGTGTCCTTTGCCCTACTGTTCTTGTTCATTTCCAGCGTCAAGTATCTGGCGATTAAAGAGAAAGATGGATTAACGCCACAGGTTTTCCTGATGGACGTACTAGCCACTTCAGCCGGCTATAGTGCTTTTGCCGTAGCGGTAGTAATCCTACTTGGAGAGTTATTTTCTGGATTCGGTGCAACTGGTGGGGTTGAGGTCTGTACCAGGTCTTACTGCCCATAACCATGCTTTTTCTATGGGGGAGAACTCCTCCCCCATTCCCCACTAGTTCAAAATCTCCATCCGATACGGCTCGGACTTGCCGGGCTGGGTGACCAGCGAGCCTTCCAGCTCCCCTTCCATAAACTCGCCACTCATCAGCGCCAGTGCGCCCTGGGCGGCCAGCATGGCCTGGTCGATGGTGACGCGCACCCGCTGGCCGGGGTTGGCCAGGTTCTCGCCGTCGATCAGGAAGTAGCGCGGCTTGAGGGTCTCGGTGGTGCCGGTGTAGGTGGTGCCGGTCACGGCCGCCTTGGTGTAGCTCACCTTGCAAGCGACAGCCGCCGTGTCGTTCAGCGCCATCACCATGTTGCCATTCACCTTGTAATCGGTGTCGAGCACCAGCGTGGTGCTGCCGCTGGCGAGTTTCACGACGATGGTACCGGGCTTGATGTAGGCATTGCCCAACTCGACCCATCCCTCTTTACTGAGGGTCACCGGTTCATCCACCACCGGAGCCTCGGCCTGGGTGAAGGCCACCTGCTTGCCGGCGATAGCATCGGCCAGCAGCTGCTTGGTCATGGAGTCCCACTTCAGGGAGAGCTTGGCCGGGTCCTTCGGCAGTTGAACCGAGTCCAGCGCCTGGCCGAAGGTGCTGCGCTTCTTGGAGATGCGCGACTTTTCCTCGGTGGTCGGCGGGGTGACGGTGATCTCGTTGACGTTGATGGGGCCAATCAGGGGCCCTTTCACGCCATTGGTGATTTCGGCGATGTAGACATCACCGGCCAGCAGCAGGCCTTTGTCGGTAAATGACATGCTTGGATGCTCCTATGGTATCCAGATGGTGGTGCCAACCTAGAGGCTGGCGGTATAGGTGAGGCTGAATTGGATGGAGGTCAGCAAGGTGTCGCTGCCGATTTCTTCGGGTTCCAGATTAATGGTGCCCACCGAGATAGCGAGCAGCGTCGTACCCGGCAGGGGGATCCCCGCCGTCGAGGGCACCAGCGCCGCCAGCACCTCTGACAGCAGCTGGTCACGCCCGGCACGTCCGGCACTCACCGACTGGTAGAGATCCACCTGAATGTTGCGGGTGCGCTTCCACTCCCGCCCCCGCCGCTCCGGTTTGCCCTCGGTCAGTTCCCGAAAATGGGCCAGCGGCAGCGGGGTGTGCTGGTCGATCTGCGGGTCGCTGTCGCATACCCTGTCTTCTGGCGACAGTGAAGGCACGCTGCGCAATTTGGCCAGCAGCGCATCGATGATGACGGTCGCTTCGGTCATGTCACTCTCCTGGTGAAGGTGCTGGCAAGGTTGGCTTGCAGCTCATCGAGGAACTGCTCGGTGATGATGTCGTTCCACCAACCCCGCAGGCCCACACCGCCCGCCATCACCAGTCGCGGCTTGCCGGCTTTCGCATAACGGATCATCGGTCGACGTTTCTTGCCGTAGGGGTTGATAAAGCCGTAGACCTGCACGCGCTTGCCGCCCCGCAGCACCCAGACGCTGGCCCGGGTGCCGGTGCCATCGGTGCGCTGACTGGCAAACTTGACTCGGCTGAACGGGATCTTCTTCAGGTCCAGGCTGATGGTGGCGACGTCGCTGGTCGCGGTCGCCTTGTCGAGTCGGATCCTCGCCCTCACCGAGGCGGTGTTGAATCCATCGGCGGCAATCCGGTTGACCATGTCACTCCGAGTGGCGGTGGCCACGTCATTGACTGCGGCCACCAGCTGCTTGCGGATCGTGGCAGGAAGCGCCTTGAATGCATCGACGCTCTCGCTCAGGCCAGTGACGTTGATCGCCCTGGCCCTGCGCTTTCGGCTTAGCCCGCCCGGCATCAGACCACCATCATCCGGAGCGTGGTGCCGTTGTCACTGCCCTCTATCAGCCCATCGATACGGTATTGCCGTCCCCGCAAGGTGATCTGGTCACCCTGGCGTGCAAAGGGGGGGACGAGTTCAGGCAGGATCAGGTCTATCTGGTGTCGCGGTTCGCTGCGGGCCCCCACCATCACGTTCTCAGCCGCCAAGAAGGCGGTGACCGGATAAGGCTCCCCCTGCTTCGGGGTGTAGGTGGCGGGCTCGCCGGAGAGTTTGCGGGCCGAGATCTGCAAGGCGCCAGGCTCGATGGCGGTATCTTCGATCAAGTACCAGCAGGCATTCCCCTTCAGCAACTGCCCGGGCAGGATATCGCCCCGTGCTCGCACCGTGATCAGGGTCGATCCGGTTGCATAGATGCTGCCCTGTGCCTCGCGCCCTGCCGCCTTCGGGTCAATGATCTTCGCCCACAGTTTGCCAAGCAGCGGCCATTCCGGGGGCGTGCCGGTTGCGGCGCCAAAGCGCGTCAGCCGGGTGTCGAGTTCGCCACTTTTAAGCATGCGTCCTCCTAGCCCACCACGATGTCACGATAGGGGTGGATCAGCGAGTCATACGCCAGCGGCAGAGTCGTGGCGATGGTGCCTGTCACCACGGCCTCCCGGTTGGTATACCAGTGGCCGATCAGCAGCAGGGCCGCCAGCTTGAGCGCAGGGGTGAGAGGCTGCCCCTCCTCCCCTGCTGCCACCAGCGGCTTGTTGATGTCGGACTGGATGTGGCTGATCGCCGCTTCAATCAAACCGGCCAGCAACGCATCTTCGTCGGTCATCTCCGGTTCGATTCGGCACTGTGCCTTGGCCTCTACCACGGTGATCAGCAACATGTTTACTCCTTACCTTCAACCGACTCGCCACCTTCGGTTGGGGAATAGAGCACGGCTACGCCGCCGTCGATCAGGGCCTGCGCCCTGGCATCGTCAAAACCGGTGATGTCGCCGGGGCTGTAGTTCTTGAAGGGGCGGATGACCTTGATAATGGTCAGGGCGGACTCGTCCGCCTTTACGGGTTTGGCCATGATGGCTCTCCTGAACGGTCTGGATAATGAAATGGAAGGGGCCACGCAGTAGCCCCCTGCCCTGGATTACCAGGTCACTTCGGTGCCCAGCACCAGCCCTTCTACGTGACGGAAGCCCACATCGTGGTTACCGACCAGACGGATCAGGGACTGGTTGCGGGCGAAGGAGCTGACCAGCTCGCCGGCGGCATCCACATAGGTGGCCTCGCGGCTGAAGTCGATGGTCATGTTGTCCTGCTCGCCGATCACCACGTCGTTCCAGTCCGCGAAGTAGATCTCGGTCTGGTTGGTGCCGACCCCCAGATTCACCGGAATGGTGTTGGTATGGGCGACCGGGTAGCCCTTCAGCAGGCCTTGGGCCATCTCCGGATAGACCTTGTTGCCGTTGCCATCGCGCAGGCCAAACAGCTTCATCCAGGAGCGCGGGCTCATGCCCCAACCCGGGTTGATCATCAGGGAGTCGGAGCTCATCAGCTTCAGGATGAGCGAGTCGAGGTAGGCATCGATAGTGGCCAGGTCCGCCGTGCCGGTCCAGGCGACAGTGCGACCCGCGTCGGTGGCCACTTTCTTGAAGCCGACCGGGGTATTGTTGCTGCCGTCATCGCGCAGGAACGCCTTGTCTTCACGACCGCCCATGGCGGCGAGCATGTCACCCAGCACCAGCTGTTCAACGTTGTACCCGGCGCTCCCGATCAGCTGGTTGCTCATCGGCACCAGGGTGATCATGGTCTTGGCCGCCAGCTTCACATCATCGAAGCTGCCACCGGTGGCCTTGGCATCAACGCCTTCCCCCACGTAGCTGGAGGTGGCCCCGCCGGACATGCGCGGCATGCTCAGGTTACCGTTGGGGAGTGGTACCGGACGAGCCCCGAGTTTGCGCACGATGGTTCTCGGGCGCAGCAGCTCGATCACCTCGGAGTGCAGGTTTTCGGGGATGAGCGCACCACCGGAGCCGGCAGCCGTGCTGATCACCATGGCGATCCCGGCGTCTCCGATCTCTTTGGCGGCAAACTGCTCTGCCAGCTTCATGTCCCCCTGACCGGCAGCAACGGCCATGGCGAGGCGAGCCATGCCGGCACCGGGGTACTGCTTGAGCTCTTGTTTCACATGAACAGCAGGGGAGCCAGTCATCGCGCCAGAAGCCACAACCGGTACTGCCTGCTGAGCAGCCAGCCGCTCTGCAGTTTCCATGCGGGTGATCTGGGCACTGATTTCCGCGACTTTGCTCTCGAGCGAAGTGAACTCGGCCAACTGCTCGGCACTCAGAGCCCCGCCCTGTTTCTCAATGTCAGCCAGGGCGGTGATCTGGGCGACGATTTCGCCACGCTCGCGGCGGAGGGTTTCGATAGTTTTCATCGAGTGGTTTCCTTTGGGTATAAAAAAAGCCCCTGATGGGGCTTATTGGGATGGGCTCCGCCGCAGGGCTAGAGCTGGTTCTGCAATTCGATGGCTTTGGCCCGCAGGCCGATGGTCTGCTGGGGCTTACCCTGGTTGGCCACGCTGGCGGCGAGGGCGTTGAGATAATCCTGGGGATTGGCCAGCTCGTCGGCCAGGCCATTGGCCACGGCTTCACTGCCGCTGAAGAGGGCTGCCTCGGTGGCCTTCACTTCCTCTACCGGCAGGTCGCGATAGCGGGCGACGGAGCTCACGAACAGCTCGTAGGCCTGATCCATCCGGTGATCGATGGCGGCCATCGCCCCCTCGGAAAGGGGCTCGTGTGGAGTGCCGTCTTTCTTGCGCTCGCCGCGGTAGAAGGTGGTGAAGGTGAGACCCACCTCCTGCTCCCACTTGCTCACCTCCATGTGCTCCATGATGACGCCCACCGAGCCGCAGCCGCCGGTCTCGCTCACCACCACCCTGGTGCAAGCGGCCGCGATGAAGTAGGCAGCCGAGTAGGCGGCGAAGTTGACCAGGGCTGTGATCGGTTTGACGCTGCGCTTGGAATAGATGTACTCCGCCAGCTCCTTGCAGCCCACCGCCATGCCGCCGCCGGAGTTGATGTCGAGCACGATCTCCTTGACCCGCTCGTCGGTCAGCGCAGTGGCGATCTGCATCCTCACCCACTCGTAACTGGTCAGCTCGGTGCAGGTGGCATCGATGTGACCACGCCGCGCCATCAGGATGCCGTGCACTGGGATCACAGCCAACCCGCCGATGCGGTTCTTGAACTCGCCCCTGGCCTCCAGCGGCGCAGGCTCTAACCCGTCCGGCAACTCGTCGGCGGCCATGATGTCTCGCTGGTTGCCCAGCATCCGTGGCAGCAGCAGGCTCTTCACCCCGGCCAGAACATCTTGGGTGGCATAGAGGGGTTGGCCAAACGCCATGCTGGCCAGATGGGGGTAATTGATCAGCTTCGGCATAGGATGGCCTCGATCTCGTTGAGTTGTTCGGCACTGGCTTTGGTAATGCCTGGCGGGAGGGAACCGGTGCTCACCATGTTGAGCGGGGTCAGGTAGATATCTCCACCTGCTACCGGCGGCAGGTTCTCCAACCGGCGGATATCGTTGACGCTGAGCCAGCCCCATTGGCGGCCGAGGGCATACGCCTCGTAGCGGGACTTCTGATCTGCCCGCAGCAATCCGGAGACGTTGAACTCGATGTAGAGGTTCTTTCGCTCCGCTGGCAACAGCAGGTCGCGCATCATGGCGCCTTCGATCCGCTTGACCCATGCCAGCAGGGTGTAGATGACAAACTGCAGCCCCTGGTGCTCGATGTTGTTGTTCGTCGCCCGCTCCAGTTCGCCGATCATGTGCGGCGGCACCTTGTAGAGCCGGCAGATCTCGTTGGCGCCATACTTGCGGGACTCCAGCAGCTGCGCCTGCTCGTTATTCATGGCGAGCTGCTTGTACTGCATTCCCTCCTGCAGTAATGCGACCGAGAAGGCGTTGCGCAGACCAGAGTGGCGCTCTACAAACTTGCCGAGGAACGCATCCACCTTGGCCTGTGAGTCGAACTTGGCGCCATCCTTCGGGCTCTCGATGACTCCGGAGAGCGTGGTGCCGTTGGCAAACACCCGTCCCGCATGCTCATCCACCGCCATCGCAAGTCCGATGGTGTCCGGGTTGGTCTGGATTGGTGACAATCCCAGGTAGCCGTCAAGACTGAACGCCTTGACGTGGTGCACCATCCGCATCGGCAGGATCTGGTTGCTGCCATCCAACAACTGGTAGTAGGGCAACCCATCCGGCCCCTTAAGCACAGCTACCTTGTCCGGGTTGATGGGAATGAGTTCGGTGATGAAACCCCGCCCATCCCGGTCGATCAGGCTGTAGCTGTTACCCCGCAGGCCCAGGTGGCCCATGCGTTGTTCGTTATACTCGAACGCCGTGTCTTTCTGGTTCGGCTGGTTGTGGATCAGGTCGTAAAGGGGGTGGTCGGTGGCACGAAGCCGCTTGTCATCGTCACGGCGGTAGAGCTCGCAAGGGAGCTGGGCCACCGACTCCGCCAGCAGGGTGACACAGGCACGCACGACGCCTTGTGCCAAGGCAGTCTCCGGCGTCACCAGCACCCCAGCCTTGGTCGTCTTCCCGGCCATGCTGCTGATCCACTGACTGAAGTTGCCGCCCTTGCGCCCGCTGCCGAACATCATTGGCAGGAACATCAGCTATCCCCCTTGTTGCGTTTGGCAAACTCGGCGGCCGCCACTGCCCGGCTCATCAGAAATGACCAGGCGAGGCAGAGCAGGCCACCGACGACCCAGCCAAGGGGCGGTGAGTAGAGACTGGCGCCATAGGCCAGTGCCGCAGCCCCCAGCAGACCCACGATGAAAATTGAAAGTTGTTTCAGCATAAAACGTCCGAGGTTTCGTAGATGGAGCGCTCATCTTCACGGCCCGGCACCATGGCCCGACCGATGGCCATCATCAGCGCGACTGCACCGTCTATCTTCTGATCGGCGCTCTCCTTGACCGGGCGCACCATGTCATCGTTACCGGGCAGATACTTGCCGATCACGTTGCCAATGCACCAGGTCATCAAGCTGTTGCCGTCGTGGTGGAAGCGGCCTGCCGTGATGGCCGCCTCCAGCTCCTTCATGGCGCCGGACATGTTCTGATAGTTCTGGGTGATAGTGATGGGGGTCATCCCTTCGTCCGCCAGTGAATGTGAGAGAGCGATGGCGCCCGCCGGGTCGAGGGGGGTTTCCAGCACCTTGTTGTCGAGGTTGGCCTCTTTGGCCTCTTCGAAGATCTCTCGGTAGTCGATCTCCGCGCCATCGGTGGTACTGAGTTCACCCAGGTTGACCCACTTCTGGTATCGCTCCGCCAAACGCCGGTTGTCGTTATCGAACACGGTATCTTCCGGCACCCAGAATCGGGGGGCCACGGAGTAGTAGTGGCGCTTGCCGTCGATATCGCGCCAGAACAGGCGGGCCATGGAGTTCATGTCGAGCTTGCGTGCCAGGTCAAAGCCAAGGATGCACTCGTCACCGGCGAACTGCTCCAGGGTGAGGCTCTTGTCCTCGCAAGCCGCCCAGCGCTGCATGTTGTAGAACGCTGTCTTGGCCGAGACCCAGACGTTGAGGTGTTTGGTCTTGAAGATGTTGGCAAAGCGGGCCGACTTGATCGCCTTGGCCTGCTGCGCCAGCAGGTGATCTGAGTAGACCGAGATCCCCATATTGGGGTTGGCCTTGGCCAGCACCGCGGGATTTGCCCAGTCATCGCCTTCGTCGATGGTGTAGATGATCCCGAATAGCTCGTCGTCCGGCACCGTGCCGGCCAGCATCTCGATCACCTCCCGCCGCTTGTCGTAACAGGGCCCGTCGATGTTGTAGCCCGCGGTGGTGATGATCCACATCAGAGGCTGCTTGCGGGCCCCCATACCGGTGATCATGGTGGTATAGAGATCGTCGCTGTCGTGCTCGTGGTATTCGTCCACGATGGCGCAGGATGGCGACTGGCCGTCACCAGGGTTGCCGATCAGCGGCTCGAAGCGGGCGCCGTCAGCAGGGATGTTCATGTTGCTGGCGTTGACCTCGATGCCGTAATGATCGAGCAGCGCCGGGGTACGCTTGGCCATCAGGCGGGCCGGGCGGAATACCTCCCACGCCTGTTTCTCTGTCGTCGCGCCGGAGTAGACCTCGGCGCCGAATTCGTTATCCGCCGCGAAGCAGTAGAGGCCAACCGGGGCGGAGAGCGCCGACTTGCCGTTCTTGCGGGGGATCTCGTTGTAAACCTCGCGAAAGCGCCGCAGGCCGCTTCCTTTGCGCACCCAGCCAAACACGCAGCAGATGATGAACAGCTGCCACGGCTCAAGGTTCAGGGTCTGGCGCTTGAAGGCCCACTCCCCCTTTGTGTGGGGCATGAGCTGAACGAACTTGGCAGCCCGCTCGGCTTTGTCCTTGTCGAAACGAAACCGGAACTTGGCCGACTTCTCCTTGGCCAGATCATCGAGATGACGCTGGCACGCCTGGATCACATAGCGGCAGGCAGGGATCTTGCCGCGCACTATGTCGCGGGCGTAGCCATTGGCCACGTTGACGTAGGGATAGCTTTTGCGTGCGGCCATGGTCCATCCCTACAAAGCAGCGAACGGGTTGCCGCCTCCCTTCTTCTTGTTACCGCTGATCAAGCGCGAGCGGCTGGAAGGGTCCAGCCCGAGCATGGCCCCGTATGTGGTCATTTGCTTGAGTGATTCATTGGCGACGGTACAGGCCGGATTCTTGACTGGACCACCAGTGGCCCCTTCAACCACCAGGCCGTGCTTGGTGATCTCAATCTCGGCTCTGCGCCAGCGGGAGTAAGCGGCGCAGAATGCCTCCAGGTTGTGCAGATCGGTGATGCACAGCACCTCGGCGGCGCACAGTTCTTTGATGACCATATCCCACAGCGTGGGGGCCCATGGATCCTCTGCCAGCCACTCAGGGCAGGCGACCCCGATCAGAGGGGTGAAGGTGGGTTCGTCTTTATTCAGTGCCCGCTTGCCGGCATTGCCCCCCAGGCGCTTCAGTGCGGTCGGCTTGGGCTTTCTGCCGCGCCCGGGCACGGCAGCTGCACCGGCCATCGCGCCCTCCATTTAAATTTTTAATTTCGCGGGTATAAAAATTTCGCGGGGCGGAGCAGTGGTGAGGTCGAAAGGTTGGGAGGAATTGATCCCCCCTACCCCCTCGGCAGCCCCGTCCGGCGTGCAGCCAGCGCCTCTGCTCGCGTCTTGCTGGCATGGCAAGGGTCGCAGATTGCCTGCAGGTTGCGCTCATCATCGGTACCGCCAGCGGCTTTGTTGGCGATGTGATCGACTTGAGTCGCTGGTGTCACAATGCCCAAGGCAAGGCACACCTGGCACAGGTAGCTATCCCTCACCAGGATCCGCTTGCGCAGCTTGCGCCATGCCCAGTCATAGCCGCGAACATCGGCACTGACCTTGGCCACCTTCTTCCATCCATCCAGCAAGTGCACGTGGGCAGGGCAGTAGCCGTGGCGCTCTGTCGTCAGCTGATGACAGGTGCGCTCTCGGCACACCTTTGGGACTCGTAGTGGCATGGTGATTACCTGATGGGTGCCGCACCGGCACACATAAACGCGGGACGACCCGCCTGATTGGAGAGTGACCCGGTGCGGCGATTCGGTTACTGCTTCGCACTCAGGGAGAGGTAGGCGCTTTCGCAGGCCAGGCCCGATGCTCGAGCTCGGTCATAAGCTGCTGCCAACTCTCCCGCTCGCGCATCAGCCCGGCTGAGCAGCTCGGCGAGCACCACGGCGGGCTGTCCATTTGTCGAGCCTGGCTGGGCAGTTGCGGGATGGCTGGTGCACTGACTTGCTCGCTCTGCCAATCGGCGGGCTTGCTCGTGCACCCCAGCAGCAACAGCGCTGGCAGCAGCAGCGTCAGCCTCAGCCCGAGCAATCTGTTGTTCGGCATGTTGTCTCACCTCATCAATGCTGGTTTGGCGACGGCGCTCTTCCTCACGCGCCAGCTCCAGTGCGGTAGCCTTGGCATCGACCAGCTCCTTAGCCTGTGCGTTCCACTTCAATTCCCAAGCGGTGTCGGTGACGCTGACCCCATGGCGATAGGCTCCCCACAGGCAGCCCAGTACGGTAGCGATAGTCAGCAGGTAGGGTATGGCGCGGCGGAATAGTTCTGGGTTCATGCTGCAGCCACCCCCTTCTTGATGGCTGTAGCTCCATCCATGCCCCTGAACAGGCATTCCTCTGCCACACGCCGGCGGGTCAACCCGCGCATCACCTTGCCGTCATTCTTGTTCCACTTACGGAATTCCAGTGCTGCGCCTTCATGGTCACCGGCATTCAGCTTGTACAACAGCGTGGAGTCACCCAATCCTTCGGCAAGCGTATCGGCATCGATGTCTGAACCGACGTTGTAGGCGAATGACACCAGCGCATCGAACTGGCCTTGGGTCAGTGGCACCTTGACCAGAGACAGCACATCACGTTCAAAGCGGCGTAGATCCTCAATGAATGCCGCATCTGCCTGTGCTTGCGTCCAGACCAAACCAGGCTTTACCTCCGGCCCGGTGTGGCCCCAGCCAATGGTCCAGGGTTCCCCATTCTTACTGCCGGGGTCCGGGTAAGCCTTGAGCTTGCAGGTCTCGAAGTAGTGCGTGACGCTGATGCAATGCGGCGATGCCCGCTCAATCCTGACCATTGCCGAACCTCCGATCCAGCCAGCGGCTGGCCACATCGCGGATCTTCTCAACGCCAAGGAAGCCGATGAACCCGCCGACAAAGCCTGAAGCGGTGGCCGGGATGCCAATCATGTCCATCCCTGACATAACGGACAGCGAGATGGCACCACACAGTACCGACTCAAGCAGACGCTGCCGAACGGCTCCACCGGTGTAAGTCACCCGCAGCCAGGAGATCACCACTGACAGGGTGAAGCCATACAGGGCGGGCCAGTGAGTGTCGGCCCACGCCAGCAGCCAGGCCAACAGACCAAGGTCTTTATCAGGCATCTTCATACCCACCACCCCGCAGGGCCTCTGAAATGAAAAAACCCCGGCAAGGCCGAGGTTTGGAAGGGGAAATAAAAAAGGACCGAACCCTTTCGGGTGCAGTCCTCCATCGTTGATATTCAAGTTAGCAAATAGTGTCAGGAGGGTAAAGCTGCATCGTAAGATGGCATAATGATCTACTGCTAACTCTATGGCCCAGCAAGAAAAATAACATCCCCGCTGGTCCCTGCTAGCCGTTGCGGTTAGACCTTCTCCCCCTTTTCTACCGCCGTTTCCATTTCAGCACATGTCTGCCGATACCTGGGTTCTTCCAGCTCCACGCCAAGGAAGCGTCGGCCCAACTTGATAGCGGCCTTGCCCGTGGAGCCAGACCCCATAAAGAAGTCTGCTACCACATCCCCTGGGCGACTACTGGTCCGGATGATGTGCTCCATCATGGCCAGTGGCTTCTCACATGGGTGTTTCCCTGGGTAGGCCTGCACCGATGGGTACAACCACACATCGGTGAACGGCACTTCCTGGGTGACAGAGAACGGTCGGCGCAACAGCTCATACTCCGCTCGCAACTCATCATAGGATGCCACCAAGTGGCTATAGGTCTGATGCAACCCCTGATAGGTTTCGCTCAGCCCTGCATAATCCTTCCCAAGCGCCCTGCCCCGCTCGGCAAACAACACCTGCAACTGGGAATACTGCTCTCGGCTCGGTAATTGCCACTGGCTGGCGCCGAACCAGTGGCCGGCCATCTTGGTGCCAGTTACCAGGTTGATATCCGCAGCACTGACACCAGCCATCTCCCGGGCGTGACGGAAATACTCGATGAGCGGCGCAAAAACCTGACGGCGCAGATCATGGCATGCCTTCGCATAACCTGACCCTACCTTAGCACTCCCCTCTGCCCCTACCTGCTCGGCGAAGATGATCCGTTCGCTTGCCGGCCAGAACGCCCGCATATCGGCCTTTCGCATCCGGTTCCATACCCCTGACGGTTTGGCCCACACGATATGGTTCAACACCCGGAAGCGATCCCGGATCAGCATCTCCACATCTGCATTCATCCGCGGTGAGCAGAACAGGTACACAGAACCATTTGGCTTGAGTACCCGCCGGAACTCCACCAAGAAGGCATCGAGCCAGGCTAGGAACTCGACACCATTCTCCCACTGGTTGTCCCATACCTCCTGCTTCACTCCGAAATAGGGCGGGTCCGTCGCAATCAGATCAACACTTGCCGCCGGCAGCGTCTTGATAAACTTCAGCGAGTCCGCGTTCACCAGCCGCACCCACCCGTCCTGTAATTGTCTTTCCATCACGACCTCCTAGCAGGAGCTCAGAGGCACTCGCATTGTTGATGACCTTGCATCGGGGACACTTAATGTCGATCTGTCCCACAAAATTCGCCAATTTTCGGCCGCACTGGCCGCATCGTAATTCGTACATATGATCAGGGATCCTCAAGCGTGATAAGCTCACCCCGCTCTGCAGAGCAATGGTGGCCTTGGCTTAGCCCGTGACCTCATTCATGTGGCTAGGTGATCTGGTGGCGTTGCAAGCACCACCAGGTCGCCACCATCTCTCAGGCAACAAAAAAGCCCGCCACATTGCTGTGCGGGCTTAGTTTCGAACCAATGAAAAAGGACCATTCCCGTTAGGGAACAGTCCTCTATCATTGGGATTTATCCTACAAAAAATTGCAGCACTTAGTCAACTGAGCTCTTGAGCGAACTTAGAAAACATTCCTTCCAATACATGGTCATTACAAGGTAATATCACAATAGAACTTCCATTATGGAAAACGCTAATAACGCCAGATAAAATAGAATAATCTATAAATTGATAAACACCAATCTACCCCCATTTACAACGGTTTGAATGAATATCACCACGACATTATATTCATTCATTATCCTTAGTAAT
Source organism: Aeromonas sp. ZOR0002 (assembly GCF_963866995.1). NCBI lineage: Bacteria > Pseudomonadati > Pseudomonadota > Gammaproteobacteria > Aeromonadales > Aeromonadaceae > Aeromonas > Aeromonas sp. ZOR0002. Next base: position 22,275 of record NZ_CAWMFQ010000203.1, read on the forward strand.
TTAATCCTGTTTTTTTTCATCCAACTGCGCTGAGAACCCACTTATTAAAGATTTCAATCCAAAGTTAAAAGCCATTTCAGCAGTGGTTCTCGTCTGAACATTAAGTGCCTCTTGTAATAATGGTGGCACAGCGTCCATCGCTGTATTGTATTCTGTTGAATTTGTGGCTTGCTCTTCCAATACTGCACCAAGCGTAAAATGGCTGATAGATTGCAGAATGAAAAGAGCCTCCTCGACCGAAAACCCTGCATCGCATAGACAGCGTAGTTGCGCCTCTGCTTGTTCAAACTGGGGGGGTGTAGGAGAGGTCCCTATATGCAATCGGGCTCCATCACGATGGACCAGCAATGCTTTACGGAAACTCAGAGCATTTTCCTGAAGAAACTGTTGCCAACTCTCAGTCGGTAACGGTACTGAACGGGTGTGATGCTTCGCCAGTATTGCCTCTGAAAGCATATTCATAAGGGTCTGCTTATTGCGCACGTGCCAATACAGTGTCGGTTGCTCAATTTTGAGCGACTGCGCCAACTTACGCGTCGTCAAGCCCTCTAGCCCTTCTCTGTCCAGCAGGGTGAGCGCCATTGAAATTACGTCGTCCAAGCTTAGTCGTGCCATCACGATCTCCTTTTGCTGTTGACAATCTATCACCGATAGAGTTAATTTTCAATCCCTATCACAGATAGAGAACGTTAACAATGAACCGCACTGTAATGATGGCACTGGTCATTATTTTTTTAGATGCTATGGGGATTGGCATAATTATGCCTGTCTTGCCGGCGTTATTACGAGAGTTTGTTGGAAAGGCTAGTGTTGCAGAGCACTATGGTGTTTTATTGGCGCTGTATGCAATGATGCAAGTGATTTTTGCCCCTCTTCTCGGCCGCTGGTCAGATCGTATAGGTCGTCGCCCTGTACTATTACTTTCACTTTTAGGCGCAACCCTGGACTACGCATTAATGGCAACAGCCCGCGTAGTGTGGGTGTTGTATCTGGGACGCTTAATTGCGGGTATTACCGGTGCGACTGGAGCTGTTGCAGCATCAACAATTGCCGATGTTACACCTGAGGAATCCAGGACACATTGGTTTGGTATGATGGGAGCCTGTTTTGGTGGCGGTATGATTGCTGGACCAGTCATTGGTGGTTTTACCGGTCAACTTTCAGTGCAGGCACCGTTTATGTTCGCTGCTGTTATTAACGGGCTGGTATTTCTGGTCTCCCTATTAATTTTACATGAGACCCATAATGCCAATCAGGTTAGTGATGAGATAAAGAATGAAACAATCAATGAAACCACATCCTCCATACGCGAGATGATCTCCCCATTATCGGGATTGCTAGTTGTTTTTTTCATCATTCAATTGATTGGCCAAATCCCTGCAACATTATGGGTTTTATTCGGAGAAGAGCGCTTCGCATGGGATGGCGTAATGGTCGGTGTTTCATTGGCTGTGTTTGGGCTTACACACGCACTGTTTCAAGGACTTGCTGCTGGTTTTATCGCTAAACATTTGGGAGAACAGAAAGCTATCGTGGTTGGCATCTTGGCTGATGGCTGTGGCCTACTTTTATTGGCAGTCATTACTCAAAGCTGGATGGTTTGGCCGGTTGTACTGTTACTCGCTTGTGGTGGCATAACTCTTCCCGCTTTGCAGGGAATTATATCTGTTCGTGTCGGTCAGGTAGCACAGGGACAATTGCAAGGGTTGCTGACCAGTTTGACTCACCTTACGGGTGTAATCGGTCCACTTATTTTTGCATTTTTGTATAGTGCAACCCACGAATCTTGGAATGGTTGGGTGTGGATAGTTGGCTGCGGATTGTATGTAGTGGCACTGACTATACTGAGGTTTTTCTATCCCAGCCGGCTCCCCACAGCGAAGTGCTGATGCAGGTGATAGACAAGATTCTCTGCACGACACCACTCAGCAATCACACTTTGGTGTTGAGTGGCTAGGCGTAACATCGCAGAGTTGTCGTTAGCCTCCACGTAGGAGTGACATCGGCGTCCCGACCAGCCGCTCAGTGACCAGCTGCACCAGGTAGGTTTGCGCCAACTCCGGCTCACGGCAACCCAACCAGGTGTCGTAGTCATCTGGCGACACAATGACCAGGCTCCGCTTCTCGTCTCCTGGCTTGTGCATTCGCCGCAACAGTGGGTGCATGTCAGCATTGATTGTGAGCTGGGAGAAGCTAAAGGTGTAGCCCTGCTCCTCCGGCCATGCCCGCCAGATGCCGGCAACCGCGAAAGGCGTGCCAGCGGCCATGCTGATCCGCCAACGCTCGGCCTTGCCACTCTCGTAACAGGGCTCGAAGAAGCCGGTCATGGGCACCAGACAGAGATGCCCCTGCTGCCAGGCGCGGCGGTACGTCGGCTTTTCACCCACCGTCTCGGCCCTAGCGTTCATCGTGGCGTAGTGCTTGCCGCCGGGCTGCACCTTCCTCTTCGGCACCAACCCATAGCTGGCGACCAGAGCCTGCCGCCGACCGTCTCGCTGGATCAGGATCGGGGCCTGATAGTCTTGCCACACCTCCCCTTTCCATTCGAACCCAGGGTCATCGACCCCGAAGTATTCCACCAGCACTGCCTTTGTCGGCGGGATGTAGTTGATGCACATGAGCTGCGCCCCATTGCGTGTAGTGGTCGAGGCCTGCTGGCCGACCTATGCCCAGCATAATCCGTCACGGCGCGCCCCGCCCTGCCCTGCCCTGCCAAGACCCGATCGCCAACCGATGATCTTTCCGGATCCCTCAGTTAGAATGACTGTATGTTCATACAGTGACTTTTGCCATGATCCCCCATGCCACCGATGCACCTATCATAGAGCTCCCTTTATTCCTCACCCCTGCCGCCTGCGGGTTCCCCTCCCCGGCTCAGGACTATGTGGAACAGACCATCGACCTCAACCAGCACTGTGTCTCCCACCCGGCGGCCACCTTCTACGTGAAAGCCAGTGGTCACAGCATGGTGGAAGAAGGTATCAACGACGGCGACATGCTGGTCATCGACCGCGCCATCACCGCCCGCCACGGTGATATCGTGCTGGCCTGCCTGGATGGCGAGTTCACCGTCAAGAAGCTGCAGGTGCAGCCCGTCCCCGCCCTGCTGCCGGGTAACCCAGATTTTCCGCCGATCTACCCGCAAGAAGGCCAGGAGCTGGATATCTTCGGCGTCGTCACCTTCGTCCTGCACAAAACCCGGCGAGGGTAGCCATGCCAACCGCCATTGCACTGGTCGACGTGAACAACTTCTACGCCTCCTGCGAGCGGCTGTTTCGCCCCGACCTCAAGGGGGTACCGATCGTCGTGCTCTCCAACAACGATGGCTGTGTGGTAGCCCGCTCTGCAGAGGCCAAGCGGTTGGGGATCAAGATGGGGGTGCCCTACTTCCAGATCCGCGAGCGCTATGAGGAGCAGGGCGGTACCTGGTTCAGCTCCAACTACGCCCTCTACGGCGACATGTCGAACCGGGTGATGACGACCCTGGAGAGCATGGCGCCAACAGTCGAGGTCTACAGCATCGATGAAGCGTTTATCGAGCTCGGGGAATTTTGGGCCGGCGACTTGATGGAATATGGCCGCCAGATCCGCCAACGGGTGCAGCAGTGGACCGGCCTCACCGTGGGAGTCGGCATTGCACCGACCAAGACCCTGGCCAAGCTCGCCAACTACGCCGCCAAGAAGTGGCCGGCTACCGGTGGCGTCGTTGATCTGCGTGATGAAGAGCGCCGCGCCAAGCTGATGGCCATCACCCCGGTCGATGAAATCTGGGGGATCGGCCGCCAGCTCACCGCCAAGCTGACGGCCCAGGGCATCACCACCGTAGCTGGCCTGGTGGCGGCCGACCCCAAGAGCCTGCGCAGCCGGTATGGCGTCGTCGTCGAGCGCACCGTGCAAGAGCTGCGGGGGATCCCCTGCGCCGACTTGGAGCCCCTGGCCCCGACTAAACAGCAGATCATCTGTAGTAGGAGCTTCGGGGCGCGCATCACCCAAATCGGCCCCATGCGTGAGGCCCTGGCTGGCTACATGGAGCGGGCCGCCGAAAAGCTACGGGCCGAAGGTCAACGTTGCCGCCATGTGACCCTGTTTATCCGCAGCAGCCCCTTTTCGGAGCGAGAGACCTACTACAGCAACCAGATCGCCACCCGGTTATCCACCCCAACAGCCGACACCCGCGAACTGCTCGCCCAGATCGAACCGCTACTGCGCCGGATCTGGCGGGATGATATCCGCTATATGAAGGGCGGCGTCATACTGGCCGACTTCACCCCCATGAGCATGCAGCAAGGAGACCTGTTCGCCGCGGAGCAGCAATCCCCCCGCAGCGAAGCACTCATGCAAGTCATCGACAAGATCAACCAAGGGCGGTTGGGGAAGGTCTACTTCGCGGCTAGGGGGATAGACCGCTCGGAGTGGATGATGAAAAGGGAGCAGCTAAGCCCCCGCTACACCACCTGCATCAGCGAGCTCCCCGCGGTGAAGGCATGAGTTTGACCAGCTTGGTCAACTGTTGATGGATAGACGCCGACTTTGGCGCCGGCGGCAACTTCTGGGGCCTTGGCGGAACTTCGGGATGGATGCAGAACACCTTGATAAAGATCCGTTTAGGAGCTCTCCCCTTCTCCTTCAGCCCTCCTCGGACTTCGGCAACCAGCTCCACACTATCCAGCCGGCGCAAGTAGATCATTAGCTGGCCTGCCTGGCCACTGGGGATCTCAAACACTTCGGCGATGTCATAAAGATCGAAGAAATCCCCATGAAGCAGCCCCCAACCCGCCATCTTCAGGGCGGGTGCTTTCAATACGCTATCCATGCGTTGTAGCCCCATCCTCGCTCTTGCAGTTCAGTACCAACCCCAGCTCAGCTCGGTACTTGCTCCAGACTCACAGTTCTACCTTGCTGACCTTCGAAGGTGGCCGCCAACTCAACTGCCTTCTCATGACTGAACCCTCTGGCATCGCGAATTTCTGTTGATGCGCGAGACTTGCCATCTCGACTCAGGCTTGAAATATAGAGGGGGCCGATCGGTAGTCCCTCATCCTTGAGGCGAACAATCCAACTACCAGGAGCAGCCTTCATAGGAATAGGCAGTTCCTCATGTTGCAACTTCCCGCTTTCATCGCGCACGATGGCAACTGCAACCGCATATCCGGGCCCCCGACGGTTTGCCGACGCCCATGCCTTTGCCGCAGTCTCGTACAGCAGGGCAGCTGCCGGATCCCAGAGGTAATTGCTTGGTGATGCTGTGGTCAGGTACCCACTTTCAATCTCACTGTAAACTGCATATCCAATGCGTTCAGACATAATTGCTCCTATTATTTCACCGGCAGCAGCATCTTATTATTTGCTCAGATCGCGCTCGGCCTGCTCATATGTTGCATACAGTTTTACAACTTTACTGAATAATTTCATTCCACCTTTCGTCGCTCTGTCAGTCCAATAGTGCCCCTCAAGCTCCTCAACTGGTGAACCATGAATCTCAAGAGCAAAAGAACCGTGGTGAATTTCACTCCTTACACCCTGCAGCTCGATTTTTGGTTCGTTCCTATATACTCCCACAAGCTTGAATAAATCTTCATCCTCTTGTTGCTCAATGCTATGCGCAACAAGAACTGATCGAGATTCCTTCGTCATCAATCTCAGGCTTAGATTTGTTAAAGACTGTCGAACAACCGCGTATCCATAAATTGGATCAATTCCTTTTCCAGTTTCAGGGTTAATCCAACTACTTTTAAGCTCAACCTTCCATGTCCCTCGTAAATCTGGACGTTTAACGTACCAGCCTTTAAATATTTTCCACGACCAAAGATATTTATTAAAAAGGGTGACAAGTAGTGTAATAACACCGACAACAGTTCCAAAAGGCTTAACAAAATCAGCACTTAGCACAGGCATCCCCTGTATCCAAAGAGCTATCAACCAAACTGCGATTGTGAGACCAATGAATGAAGATATATGAAGTCTAGTGAGCATTATTTGTACCCTATGTAATCCCAAGCATCACTCAGAAACTGATGCGCACCCTGTCTAGTCCAAGGTTGAGAACCTCTGAATAAATATTTAAGCTCGCTAACCTCACCCCATTCTAAACATTTCTCATCAGTAATTGTGTTATTGTATAGCTCAGCAAGAACAGCACGAACCATTTGCATATAAGTCAAATAATTAAAACAGGGGCTTGAAGCATTAAAAACTAGGCACTCGATCAGAAAGCTAGGAGCACGTTTTGCTGATTCAATTCCATTGCCGGCCATTTCATTCGACAGTGTCTTAATAATCCTGACAACGCGTTTATACCTTCTGGATGTAGAATCGTTCTTTGACACACCATTAATATAATGCTGTTCCGGCCAATTTCTTATAATAGATGGCTTTCCATCATCAGGGCGCATTTCTACACCAGATAAATACCTAGTGGAAGATATGTATCTCCTATGTTCGAAGAAAGCAGCTACGTCAGACTCCACCCGATAAGTATTTTCTTTTATGTCGAAAGATTTGCTGCCTCTAGATACGGACGCCCGACCAAATCTAGCTACTAGAGCTTCTTCGAGCTCATTTTTGAAAGCGAAATAAGTATAGGTTCCATCGCTAAAACTTTTACTCAGCTCAGCTTTGACGTTATCATCAGGATATTCTGGAAAAAAGGTGTCATAACAGACCACACCAATATCAACATCACTATCTTTTCGTACATTTACTCGATTTCTGTAAGAGCCCTGAGTAAATACCTTTATATCTCGACTTTGCAGCTTAGGGCTACTTTGAATTGCTTGTCTGATTTGTCGTTCTGCATTTTCTGCCCTCGCTTGCTCAGTCTCGCTTGGACCTCTAGCCCATGTTGAAAAGACTGACTCCCAATCCCTATTCATACTGAATCCTTTCGTAATGGTGCGTAGCGACTCATCGATTATTCGTTGGTATGCCCGCATAGGCACCTGATCTAAGTTTAAGTTTCGAGTCTATCCGACTGACTACGTTACGAAAAGGGATACTAATGAGTTTCTTGTCAGACATTTATCGTCGACAAGCAGACGATCACCTAGGCAGTCGTCCGGATACTGATATCTGCCAACTTGGGTATCATCGCCAAGATAAAACCAGAGTTGGCCATGCCCACTATCGAGTACTCATAAAACAGCAGCAGGGCCAATGGCCCCGCTTATCAAATCACGCTGCAGTCACTCGGTTGTAGAGTGCCGCTACCTCGCTCTCCTGCACATGACACCAGGCCAGCACCGCTTGATAGAGCGGGTACCACTGCCGCTCCCACTCACCGCGGCTCAGCGTGCCCAGCAGCGGCTCGATAGCACGTCGGATCTGCGCGCCAGGAATGGGGCGCAAGCCGGTGCCACCACAGCGGGGGCAAGGCTTGTCGATGGACTTGCCGTGTAACCGGGACGCCTCCATGTCACGCACGTTCCCCCTCCCCTTGCACTGGCAAGCTGCCCCTGGCGTATCTGCGGTGCGGCAGTAGTGCTGCACTGACACCGCAGCGATCGCCTTCAGCGCCATCCCCTGGCCACGTGTCTTGATGCTCCCCACATACCTAGGTGCCAGCTTGCTACACTCCGCCATCACCCCGATCACGGCCTTATGATGGCTGGCCTTGTCCTTGGTGTAGCGAGCCATCATCAGCGCCAACCCCACCCCTTCATACTTCTGCACCAACCCCAACGCCCCCAGCACATCGGCCTGAGTCAGGTGAGAAGGACCAGTGGAGCGGGACTGGATAGCCTGGATCATCGCCGAGCGGGGTTCCCCTATCGATAGCGCATATTCGAGTCGCATCAGAATGCCTCCAGTGACCAGTGGGCGCCATGGCGCTGTACCCCGACGAAGGTGAACATCCAGTGCTGCTTGGCGGCCACCTTGATCTTCACCCGGGCATCATCCTCCCAGAACCCCTTCACCTCGTGCAGCTCGATCAGCCCATCCCGGCGCACCACCATGAAATCCGGGGTGTAGAAGGTCTTGTCGGCCAACCGCAGCTTGAGCGGCTCAAACTCGTAGTGCAGCACCTCGCCCGCCAGCATCAGCATGCGCAGGTGGCCAGCATAGGCCTCCTCGGTCTTGTTCATGGATCCCGGTACCGGCTGCGGGCGGGCCCGCGCCTTGACCCCACTTCCACTATATGGCGTCATCCAAACACTCCCAGGCCGGCGGCCTTGTTCAACGTCATCACGACGTGCTCCAGCTGGCTGCCGTGGGTCTGCTCCCACTGCTGCCAGCCCTTGTTGTGCAATTCCATGTGTGCCTGGTGGCAGAGCGGAAAGGTCATCAGATCATGGGTCTTGCTGCCCATCACGCTGAGCCCGTGCCCCACCACATGGTGCGCCTCGATGCCCTCGGTCTCCCCGGTCACCACGCACGGCAACTGGCGGACGAACGCCAGATAGTTGGCCGACTCCCAGCGCCGCATCTTGGGGCGGGGGATATGCAGCATCGGCGGCTCCGGGTCGATGGCCTTCACCGCTGGCTTGATGCGCACCCGGCCGCGCAGCTCGGCCAGCGGATCCTGCTCCAGCAGTTCGGTGCGATTCACCGGATAGCGGGCATCCGTCTCGCGATAGCCACGTCCGGGGCGCAGCACCCGCTCCGGCTCGAGAGCTGACAAGCGGCAGGCATGGCGTACCACCTCGATGGGTAGCAGACCCAGCACCTTGAACACGCTGGCCCACCAGCAGAGATCCCGCGCCTGCAACTGGGCAAGGGCAACCCCACACCAACCCGCCACCCGGGTCAGCAGAGCCCGGGCGATCGCCGCGGCATGCTCACCCTGGTTGAACGGCAGCTGACCATCCCGGTATTCGTTGTCGTGGTGCCAACACAGGGGGAGCGGCAGGCCCCCCATCTCAGTGGTCACCGACTCCCCAATGCAGCCATGACCGATCAGGCACTGGCCCAGGCTGCGCAAGGCCAGCTCGCCGCCGGCGGCGTTGACGATGGAAGGGTTGAGAAGGGCACTGGCCAGCTCTGGGAACTGAGCCAGCAGGTCGCCGCCTTCGGGGGCTGGGACCAGTACCGCCGGGCGGTTGGCCAGGGAGGTGCGCAGTGCAGCCAGCCCCTCCCCCACCTTCAGCAGCACCATCCCCATCTCTGGCACAAAGACCGGATGGGTCGGCATCATCCCAGCTTCTCCACCATCTCGAGCTTGTCGAGCAGCGGGCCCAGGCGGGCAAGCAACTGATAGCTGGCGGTACGACGTAGGGCGATTGATTCAGACGCGATAACTCGGCGGGCGGCCTCGGCGGCGGTCATGCCCGGGCAGGCGGTGTCGATAGAACGGAACAGCTCGGCGCTGGCATTGATGGCGGCCCCGGCCGGGTTGCTGGCCTGCTGCTGCAGGTGCTGCACTCTGGCCGCGCTGCGGCTAGTAAACTTGCTCATGTGATCCCTTTACCTCACGGTAGTGGTTCAGCCGATCGCGAAAATACTCCTGGTGCTCCACGGGCTGATTGATGATTGCCCTGGCAACATCCTCTCGGGTCGCCAGGTTGCGGCGGCACTGCCAAACCAGCAAAGCCGCCTGCTTATCCAACTCTATCCGCTGACGCTTCTGATCAGGTAGCCGCGCCAGATTGAATGTCATGGCCAGCGCTCACTCCCCCTCTCAGCCCCTGCTTGAAGGCGTTCAGTATGTGGATCACGCCGCCACCTTCCCCAGCCCGACCTTGGCCAGCAGCTCGGCGAACCGGCTCTGGTACCAGTGCGGCTGCGTCTCGCGTTGGCAGCGCGGATCCACGATGTTCTTGCCGTACAGCAGCCCCTTGGGCGTGATCGCCCAGAATTCTTTCTGCCTAACCGGTGACTTGGTGGAAGGGCGGCGCATCTTGGTCAGCAACCCGTTCGACTCGAGCAGGGCGTTGAAGTAGCGCACCCCCATGCTCACCCCGTGCTGTTTCAGCCCCTCGGTGGCCGAGAAGGTCGGCCGCGAACTGCCATCGGTGGCATCGCTCGGCGCATCGATGGCGTAAGAGGGCAGCAGGTTCGGCAACCCATGCTGGCGCTGAATGGTCTGCAGCATGCCCAGCTTGCCGGAGTTGCTCACGTTCAGCATCCTGGCCGCCGTCTCGACGAACAGCAGCTCGACCTGTACCGCCTCCACGTTGATGACCGGGGTCTGGCCGATCGCGTACTGCCCCGTCTTGCGGATACTGGGCAGCACCTCACCGGTAACCCACTGCTTGAACCCCTTGGCCGCGGGCAACTTGCTGCCGAAGATCAAGGCATAGACCCCGCTCTCGCACAGGAAGCTGACCTCCTGCATCCCGCTGGTCGTCGGGGTGTCGCGTTTCACGACATCCCCCTCATCCACATGGCGCTTCACCGCATCCCGCGCATTGCTGTAGCCCAGCGCCTTACACACATCGACGGCACAGAACAGCACGCGCCCATCCTCCTGGATCAGGCGCACCTTGCCAAACTCCACACTGTCGAAACTTAACACCTGCATGTCACTCTCCCGATTGTCATGTCCTTGGTATAGCCCCAAAAGATACTGTTTATTTATACAGCCATCAATCACCGTTTGTTAGGTTCTCACTGCGGGATATGACCTACACCATCAACGGCAGATGCTGCCTGACCAGCAACCCCAGCGGGATCTCCTCGATGTCCAACTGCAGCAGCACCAGGCCGAAGGCGTGCGCCCGAGTGAACTCCTGCCGTGCCCCGCGGCTCTGCTGCCAGCCTGGCAGAAACGCCACCGCCTCACACTCCATCAGCATGGGGATGGCGATCCGCATATAGGCATCATGCTCCCAACCATCCGGCAGCACAGCGGGGTTCATCACCCTGGCCCCCTGCCCCTGTAGATAGGCTTCCGCCGCGTAGAACGCCGGCCGGTTAAACTGCGGCAAGCCGGTCATCGGCCCCGCGATATACACCTTCACCCCGGCCAGGTCGATCAGTCCCTGTTCGTTCAGTTCCTTCGGCTTAACGGTCATGATGGGCCTCCTCGGCCAGATCGCGGTTGATTCGGTTCAGTGTCACCAGCACCAGCTTGGCGACCGCCACCAGCAGGGTGCCAATCCAGACAAGCACCAGCAGCAGGGCTCGAAAAGGGGCCAGCAGTGACCGTGCAACAAAGCATGGGAACATGATCAGCACCCAGCCCCCCAACACAGCCCAGACCACCGGGGCCCCCAGCAACTGCCAACTCACGCCACCCTGGTAGGGCACATGGGCCAGAACAAACAACACCACAAACACATACATCAGCAGGAAGAAGGCCTTAACCATGACTGGCCTCCTTGGTCTTCGCCGCCAGCTCGGAGAGCTCACGGCAGGCTGACACCAGCCGCGGCTCGTCGATGGCAGGATCCGGCTCATGATCCGAGTCCCCTTCTTCATGGAGCAGGCGCCAGACCTCTACCGCCACCAATGCCAGCAGCAACAGCCAACTGCAGATCAACACCCCATACGTCATGTTTATACTCATCCTTTCCTCCCCCTCCCGGTGGTGGCTTGATGGGCTGCCCTGCTCATGGCAGTCCCGACGATCACGCCTATCTCGATGCTCCAGGCACTAAACCCGATATCGTGGATCACCCACATCCCGATCGACACACAGATGCCGGCCTCCTGCGCCTTCACCAACTCCTCGATGCCCAGCAGCGGGGCATCCCAATCCCGGGTCGGGGTGTGCTGGGCGTAGTAGTGCATCATGCCCCTACCCTCACCAGCTCCACCGCCTTACCCCGGATCCGCGCTGCTTCCACCCGCGCCTCCTCGGCCCCATCCCACACCAGGTAATACCCGGCACTGGTGGCAGCATCGGTCATGCCCAGGGTGTCCAGCGAGTTCGACACCTCCAGGTGCACCCGTTCCCCCACCCAGCCCCGCACCGGCGGATAGATGACCACCCGGCAGAACTTCGCCTCACGCACATCGCGCTCGACGTTCGCGTTGAATTGACCAGCCATCACCGAATCCTCCCCGTGATCGTCACACCCTCACTGCGCAGCTCTGCCAGCAGTTGCTGTAACTCGGCCTGCACCGCTGCATCGGTAACCTGGCGGTCACGCACATAGACCCGGGCCTCCGCTTGCATCTCGCAGGCACGGATGGAGATCTGGCGACCAGCCGGGGCACACTTCGGTACCGGATTGCGCTGCAAGATGGCGGCTTTGACCTCGGCCGGGCGCGGGGCAAACTGGCGGCTGGTATCGCCGGCCAGCTCCAGCACCGCTTCGGTGATCTGGTCAGGGGTCAATCCGCTCAACTGAAGACCCCACGCCATCGCCACCCCGCGAACGTTGCTGTCGAGCTGGTTGGCACTGGCAGGCCAGAGGCCGGCCATCAGCGGCAGCAGCTCATCGGCAAGAAATACCGACATGTTGACGCTCAGTTGCATGACTTCAGGCACGGCAGGCAGAGCAGATGAATTACAGAGGTGTGTTGCGGTCATAGCCGGCCCCTCCCGTTGCGGCCATGATGGCCTGGGCCTGCTGCTGGGCCTGCGCAAGATTGGACAAGGGGCGCTTGCGCTCAAAGCCCTCCCACTCCCCATTCACGCAACGCGGACGCCCAACCTGCTCCCAGCGCCGGGCCGCGGCGAGATACCCCGGGAACTTCTGCGGGGCATACACCGTCATCGGGCGCAGGTACTCAGCCATCTTCAGGTCGGCTGCCCAGTGGGTGCTCTTGAACTCGGCCACCAGCATCAGGTCAGCAACGCTGTGACCCTCTGCAAGCCGGGCGTTGATGTTCTGCAGAGCGGTTGGCTTGGCCTGATAACGGCGGTCGGTAACCGAGTTGAAGTGTGCCAGCACGGCCTTGGCATCAACGCTGACGGCCAGCGAGGCGGTGCCCTTCCGGTCTCGTTCGGTTTCGTCAGAAACCGGACAAGAGATCTGTTTAAGATCCTCTGTAGTTTCCTCTTCTTTTACTTCTTGTTCTGTTGTCGCGACGGTCGGGGCCCCGATGGGCGAGACAGTGGGCGCCCCATCACCACCATTCAAGGCCACGCCAGACAAGGGATTGGGCGGGACACTCGGCACCCCGGTCGGTACCCCGATGGGCACCCCATATGTCGCGCCCTCAAACTGCTCTGTTGAAAACGATTCGCAATTGGTTGCCACCGGCTGCACCGCAGCCTGATAGTCGTCGTAGTGGCAAACCTCGATGATGGTCCCCCAGGGGGTACCACGCAGCTCGATCATCCCCTCCTTGGCGAACCAGGCCAGCATGCGCTCGGTGCCTTTCTTGTCGAGCCCCCTGCCCCGCTCATCACGAAGCTGCATACCCAGCTCGGTGGCGCTGATCACCAACTGGCCACGCAGCAGATGCCAGTCACGCCCCTTGTAGTGCACCGGACCAGCCTCATAGGCTGCCATGCCAATCAACCGCATCCAGGCCGCCAGCTTGGTGGCATTGCGAGCCCACTCTGCCTGTAGCAACGAACGCCAGCACACCACATAACCACTGCGCCGGTTGTCACTCATGCTGCAACCTCGTTGCGTTGGGGCGGCCACCGGGGCCGCCAGTCTGACCACCTCACCCATGACCCACCTCCAATCGCTGCAGTTGGGAAAATACCGCCTTGGCTTGCGCCGGGCTGATGGGCAGGGCCACCCCCATCACCACCAGCTGATAACCGTTCACCCACTTCAAATAGAGCAACACCTTGGGCTTATTCATGGCGCCCCCCGGAGCAGTGAAGGCCGCCAGTCGAAGCAGAGCGCACGCCGCAAGCCTGGGCACGGGGGAACACCGGCGGCCGGGTCGCCGCCAGCGCCTCAGTCATCGTCAGCTCGCAGCCGCTGTGCTTGGCAATCGTTTGTACCGACCAGCAAGCCAGGTGCACCCGATCGTGCAAAGAGACCGCCAGCGGCGAACCCAGCGCCTTGAGCCCCGGATAAAGCTGCTCGTCCCAGGCCTGCCGGATCACTGCCAGATGTTGCAGGGTGGCCGACACCGCATCACGCAGGTGTGCCTGATCGAGCTGGGCGAGGTAGTCAGGGAAGCGGAGCCGCTGCTCCATGGCATTGAAGGCCCCGATATAGGCCTCCTTGAACTCGGCGGCACGGCGGCCGGTAAAGCCCATCGCCACGAAGAAGAAGCCATCGCGGGTCAGCAGGTAGCAGGGTAGAGAGCGGCCGGTAGGGTCGTCATAAGCACTGACCGTAAAATTGCGGGCAGTGAATTCAAGGGAACATTCGAGAGAGCGGATCTTGCGGATCACGTCGTCGTGACGTTTGCCAAAGTAGGCAGCAAGATCGAGGGACGTGGTGACGGCCTGGCCGTCGATCACCCGAACAACGGGTGTAAGGGGGGTAGGGACAGTAGCCATGATGGCAGCCTCTATGGTCGATAGAATGTCACTACCGACCTGAGGTTCCAATCTCATGGTGGTAGCCCGGATGGGGTTGGAACTACCGGCGACCATAGAGAGAACCGGCCAGCCCGAAGGCTGCCCCACCCGAGCCACCATAACGCTGCAGATGCCGAACGCCGGGTAGGCGAGCAGCACCCAAGTAAATGGGGGTCGAGTGCCGACAAAAAACCACGCAAGAGCGTGGGTCGGCTCTACAGTCAGTTTCGGGGTTCCAATCCCGGCTGCGGATTTTGCCGCAGCACCCACAGTATAGCGATGGTTTGCCCACAGATTCAATCTGTAAGCAAATGAAAGGAGATGGCCCTGCACAGTTTGAAGATCCACTGCTGAACGTTCTAGGGAAGCTTGAGAAATTGATAGTGGCTGCCTACGCTCAACGGGTATCCAGATTAGGGTCTGGGATACGATTGGTTTAACGTTCACTTGGCCCCGGCTGTCATGACAGTTCGGGGCCTTTTCTTGTCGAACCCCGCTAACTGCAGCCTGTGGACATCGATACAGGCACAAGTCTGTGACTTGCCCTCTTCCCGCTGATTTCGTATGCTTTTTCATGTTCTCATCTCCGCACGATGACTGAACCATGGCCCCGGCTGTTGACGCAGCGCGGGGCCGCTCCTTTGTTGGTGCCCTTCACGCCGGGCCGCGACCTGTATGAGTCAGGCTCTCTTCCGTGCTATGGTCGTGTTGCTCAATCCACCACCAGCACAGGAGCTGCTATGTCAACCGATCACGATGATTCCGTCTTCCCGGTCGCCAGCTGGACTATCGGCCCACTGCCGTCCTACAACTGCGTCCTCTTCAAACCGAACTATCTGTCTTCCCCGATGCAACCGGTTGAGGAAGCACACCAAGGCCATCGCTTTGTCCTGACGCCAGAGCAAGCCGTAGAGCTTGCCAATTCACTGTTGCGATCAGTCCAGACGCTTGAAACACTCTCTGCTCAAGGCGCTCCAGATCACGAGCGTTTACAGTGAATGGCAGTCGCTGTTGCATCATGACTTCACTCCTTGGGCTGTAACCGGTAGTGGCCGCACATTGGCGCCGGTGCTGCTGATCAGTCCCAGCACATGCTCCGCGGCCTGGGTGCCGATGCGCTCGATTTGCCCCTGCTCTATCCTGTCGATCACCCCATCCGCCCGGGCGTCGTGAATGGCCTGCATCAGCTTGCCGAACACCGCCTGCGCCAGCAGCACCTGCTCCACCAGGTCATCGTCACTGACCACCCCAACTGGCAGATCCACTAGCACCTTTCCGCGGCTCACCGCCCAGGCTTCGAGGATGGCGTTGTCACCGGTGATCTCGGTGACGGCGACCGCCTCGGCCAGGGTGAGATGGCGGTCATCGCAATCCGGGTTGAGCTTCTTGCAAAACTCCGCCGGCTTGCGCCCCATCAGTCGCGCCAGTTCGCTGGCGTTGAAGCGGTGGCCAATGCTATAAGCCGCAGCCATCACGTCCGATGACCGGAAAACCGCTCTGACTTTTGCCGTGGTGTCATTCCGTTGCTCTGTCATAGTGATTCCTAACGGTTGGTTATAATTGCCCGGTGAATGCTGATACAATCGCCCGCCCTTCGTCAGTCAGAGGCAATTCAGCGAGCTCAGATTGGCTCAAACCTTGCTGCTTGAGCTTGGCCACCCAGGTGCTTGGCACCTTGCCACGCCTGAAAGCGTTGCTGACGCCCTCCGGGGTGATGCCGAGTGCAGCCGCGATGGCACTCTTGGTACCGAATCGAGTTAACAGGGTATGCATGGCGTCCTCTGGCGTTTTACACACACAAAATCATAACTCTTGGTTAGTAAAATGCGCAAGAGGTTAAAGTTAGGTCAAATTGACAAACAATAACTGGACGTTAGGAAATGGATGAGAAACAAACACCAATGGCGCGTTATGAAGCCGACAAAATGGCATTCTCGCAGCGACTCAATGCCGCTCTCGATGAAATGGGCTGGCCCGTTAGAGGCCGAATAGTTCGGCTTAAGCGCACGTTGCGAGAAGATCTGTCTGAGGTCTCGGTAGGGAAATGGCTGAAAGGTGAGGGGCTGCCAGAGGTCAAACGGCTGGGAGAGCTCTCGCGCATCACCGGCAAGAGCGTGCAGTGGTTGCTGACTGGCACCGATACGAGCGACGGCAATGTCGAACCACAGCCTTTCCCTGTCTACCAGGTTCCCCTGATCTCTTGGGTCAGCGCCGGTGAGTTCAAAGACTGCGGCGATATCCCAACCCTGGAAGAGGCAGAAGAGATCACCATCAGCCCAGTTCGCGTCAGCACCCGGGCCTATGCCGTACGGGTGAAGGGCGACTCCATGGTGGCCCCCATGGGGGGCAAGTCATACCCTGACGGCACCATCATCATCGTGGATCCTGAGGTGGAGCCCGCCCCGGGCAAGAAGGTGATCGCCCGCTACGGCAGCGACATGACCTTCAAAGAGCTGGTGATGGATTCCGGTTCCTGGTGGTTAAAGCCTCTCAACCCGCAATACCCCCTGCTGCCGGTCAATGAGGATGTGCAGATATGCGCCGTGCTAGTCTGCTCGGTGATGGTGGAGTGAAGCCAACCCGCAATCGGGTTATGAATCTGCATCGCGATTCGCAATCAGCTGTCTCTTGAGCATGTCGAACTCCTGCGATGTTATCTCGCCGTGCTCGTGCTGCTACACCAACTTGTCCAACTCATCCGCCACACCGCTCCCCACCACCTGCGATGGCCAGGTTGTTTGCTGGGCGCATTGGCGGAGTATCGTCTCGACCCGGGACACCCACACCGGCACAACCTTACGGGAGTGATTCACTGTCAAAGAATCGGCCCGGTGCTCTGACGCAAGTATCGGGATGGTCACCATTTGTAAGCCGTAGACCTGAGTGGTGATCAAGACTTCGATACCACCGACCGTACCGGTACTAATCGACGACGGTCGTGTTCGTCGCCTGCCGCAGGGACTCTGCACACCTCCGTTTACGCATGTGCCTGGAGGAGTTGGAAATCGTCGTGTTCGGGAAACATTAAACACAGGATGGCAGCGATCTGAGCCAGCACATGATCAGCTAGCTCACCATCCGGATCGACGGCCCACTGCATCGTCGCGCCAGCGATGACCGAGTGCAGGAGCAACTCAGCTGCCGCAGGAGCACCTGGGGGCAGTCGCTTGCGGATCCCCTCCACCACCGCGCGGTTCCGCTGGATCGCAAGCGTGCGTAGCTCCGGCACCTGGAGCTCGTACCAGGAGATGAGATAGTTCACCGAGAAGTCGTTGCGAGTGTTCATGCTCCGAACGAGCACCTGCAAAAATTCCCAGAGCCCTTGCGGCCCTGCGCCTATCGGTATCGCATTCAGGTAATGCCGCACCTGCTCGACGCCGCGCTCCATCATCCTCACCAGCAGCGTATCGCGGTTGGTGAAGCGCTGGATTAACGCTGCGCGGGAGAGCCCCACCTCCTTTGCTACTCCGCTGAGCGTGAACTCTATGGGACCGCAACGCTTCAGCACTACGGTGGCGGCCTCGAGTACCTCGTCATCGGACTTGAGCTTGGGGCGGGGCATCAGTGTTCACCTTCTGTATGGGTTGGGGCGGAGGCTGTGGCTGCCGCCGCCATTGTAGCAAATTGAAGACGGAGCGAGAGTAGAGCCACGAGCCCCGCAAACACGGCCGATACAACGAGGCCAGGGAGCGGACCAGCAAGGTCGACAAACGCGCCGGCCGCAAGCATAACCATGGGCGAGGCTGACAGCATCACCGCCGAGACCGTGCCGAGTACCCGGCCGAGAAGTTCTGGCGGCGTGCGGTTGTAGATGGCAGCGTTGAGAATGGGAGAGACTGAGCCGGTCAGCAGTCCCACGAGCGCGCCCAACAACATCAGCACCGGCACGCCTGGCAACTGTGAAAGCAGAAGCGAGCCCACCGCAGAGCCACAAAATGCCACCGCCAGCCAGTTCTGCGCTGATATCCGGGCGCCGACCGACGCATGAATGGCAATGCCAAGGAGACCACCAGCCCCCATCATTGAGGAGAACAGCCCGAGCTCTGCTACTTGGCGTCCTGCATCTACAAACAGCGCAGGCATGATGACGCTGCCGTTGGCGCCAACGATGCCCACGAAGATCATCACTATACCAAAGAGAGGGCGCAGCAGGGGTTCGCTCCAGAGAAAAGCGACGCCGGCGCGCATGGAGAGAGTCGCCGTCGTGGTCATCGTCCGAGCGGCACGCGCGGGAAGCACCCACGCGCCGAGCAGACCTGCAAGGACGGAGCAGAACGCCGTCAGCCCGAGCGTTGGCGCAGCGCCAAGCAGGCCGATTGCGGCCCCCCCAAGGGCCGGGCCACCTAGAATCGCGACGTTCCCGATCACCGCTTTCAGTGACGAGACGCGCTCAACGGAGAGCCCGGCGACGTGGCCGAGTTTGGGCAGCTCACTGTCCTGCGCGGCCATACCGGGTGCGTCGAACGCGGCACCGAGCACCACGCAAGCGATCAGCCCAGTGTTCGAGAGGGCGCCAACGGCATCGAGCAGTGGGATGCTCGCCATGGCCACGCCGCCCACCACACCCGAGATCAATGCGACGGGCGCGCGCCCGAACCGATCGACGAGGCCACCACCAACCCACGCGCCGATGATGGTCGCGATGACGCTGCTAGCGGCCGTGGCGCCCGCCCAGGCCGCGCTCTTTGTATGAGACAGGACGAACCATGGAAGCGCGAGGGCCGCCACCGCGTTGCCGATCCGGAAGAGAAAGGTCGCCGCGAACAGCGTCGCGAGCGGGCTATATCGACGTTCGCTCATTCCGCTGCGGCGAGCTGCGCCTTCGCCGCAGCGAGGTACTCTTCGTTACCCGAGTCGAGGGCGAAGAGTGCGTAGGTGACCGCCCCGAACGCAAGGCGCTCCGCGATGTGGTGGGCGAGCCGCGGCCACACCCGGCCACCGGCCGCTTCATACGTGAGGAGGAGCTTCGCGAGCCCCTCTTCACCAAAGACCATAAGGTGCGCGGCCATGTCGATGGCAGGGTCATCAACGCGGGCCTCGCTCCAGTCGATCATCCCGCTGACGCGCTCCGTGTTGTCGATGAGCACATGGCCCACGTAGAGATCGCCATGCACCACCACGGAGAAATCTGGCCACGACGAATCGTCGTCGAGCCAGCGCTGCCACCGGTGGAGGCGCTTGTCGTTCACCACGAACTCGCGTCGGACGCGGTCAACGTCGTCGGCCACCTTCTGACGGGCCTGCGTCGGTGTACGGATGAGCATCCCCGCATCCACGGCGGCGGAAATGGGGACGGCATGCAGGGCGGCGAGCGCGGTCGCGAAGCTCTCCGCGAAGACCTCCGAGTCCTGCGGCACGACCCAGTCGGGCGTGGACGAACCAGGCTGGATGACCATCGCAGTCGAGTCTTCGAGCATGGGATAGGCAACGAGCTCGGCGTTGGCCACGCGCCAGTCCGGCACCGCGAACGGCAGGCGATTCTTGAGCATTGCCAGCACCCGCGCCTCTGGTTCGACCTTCGCGCTTACCTCGGCTCGGCGCGGGATGCGCAGCACCCACCGACGTCCATCGTCGACGGTGGCGATCACGATCCTATAGTCGAGCCCAAGCTCATTGACAGTCAGCGGGCCATGGAGCTTGAGCCCATGTCGGGCTGCAAGTGCGTACAGTTGGGAGGTATCGGCGGTCGTGACTACGGTCATGATTCACTCCTGAGGGCTTGACGGGTTTAGCCACCTAAATGTAACAGTCACGTCGGTTATATTCAATCCTCATGCGAATCGGGGTACGACCCACAGCCCCCTCAGTACAGGTCCATCGTCACACCCGAGATCGTTGGGGTCCAGCTCCCAGTGGTTCGGAGCAACGGGCGGCAGGGCAATGATCCGAAAATTACCCCTTCCTTTGCGTCACCACAGCTTGCACCAACTGACCCTGAATTAAAAAATTGAAAAACTAACTTTTGGGTGTTGACTTAAAGCAAACCAAGCATATGCTAACCAATAGTTAGCAAATTGATTTCGCACGATGGACAACCCCAGCCGGAGGACCAGCACAACACTGGCAGCGGTGGCAACAAACCGCTTGGGGAAATAACACCGGCAACCGGGCTGACTAACCTCCCCGCTCTCCCTTGGCAAGGCTGGAATGCATGCCGACCAAGGTGAATGGAAATTAAGGCAGTGACCGGCTGACAGCTGGAAAGACAGCACAGTTGAAGTGATAGCGAACACAGCGAGTGGCGGGTCTGACTCCCCAGCCACCCACCCGGTGAAAGGCCGGGACACAACCGGGATTGCATTGCAGGTGAGCCAAGGCCCATGGGGTACCGCACGAGAGACCCGGAGACCAATGCAATCCACGGTTGTGGTGAATGGGAAGGTCTTTGCGCCAACCGGCATTCGTAGGGATGCCCCCTAGACCTCGGCCGGTGTCAGACCCGGCCACCACAACCAACCGATATGACCACCCCAAGGAGGTGATCACATCTCCCACCGCAGGGTTAAGCGGATGCCTGGTCCCGCTGTGAAGCGCCACCCAGGCCCTCGCCGAGAGGCGACCGTTTCGAATGGTAGGTCTGCCCGTGAGGGCGCACCGGTACCGACAGCAAGAACGGCTGACTCACTGTGAAGTGCTCAAGCCACCACCACAGGTGCAATGCATGTGGTTACAGCTCTCTCCTGGCCCCGTCAACGGGGCCTTTATCCCACAAGCGATAGCGGCCCGACAGCGGGTCACGGACTCCTATTGCCTGTCGTTTGTGTGATGAGACCAGTTTCTGGAAGAACGGAGGCATCCATGCACCCACGCGAGTTCATTGCCAAGCACATCAAGGCAACGCTGGAGAAGGAGGAATTTCCCCCTCATGCGGTCTCGCTGGGGGTGAAAGAAGCCACCTTCTTTTTCGACCGAACACCCAGCTTCGCAAAGGGGAAAGTGTTCGATGAGTGCCTCAAGGCGGCCCGTGCAGTAGCCAGGGTCGCGAAGAAGGCCAAGCCATGATCCGGGGAGCGGGTCATATCTCAACAAAGAGGCAACGATGAACCACTACGCCCAAGCGCTGGCCGAACTGCAGGCCCAGTCTGACCACGAGCTCAAGCAGATAGGCGACCAATGGCAGACCCCCAAGGCGCTGGCCTGGGGCCTGTTCCACCAGTTCGCCCCCAGCCTGGGGCCGGTGGTGCTCGACATGTTCGCCGACGACTGCAACGCCCTGGTGCCGAACTACTACGACGCCAAAGACAACGCCCTCACCCTGGAACTGGCCGCCGACCTGCGCCGGCTGGGTGGCGCCGCCTTCGGCAACCCGCCCTACTCCCGTCCGTGCGCGGATTGCGAGGGCAACCCCATCACCGGGATGGAGGCCATCCTCAACTACTGCCGCGAGCAACGGGCGCTAGGCGCCAAGATCATGCTGCTCATCAAGGCCGCCACCAGCGAGACCTGGTGGCCGGAGGATGCCGACTTTATCCAGTTCATCAGCGGGCGCATCGGCTTTGAGGTGCCAAGCTGGTATGTGCCCCGCGACCCCAAGAAAGACAAGCCCAGCGCCAGCGGCTTCGCATCCGCCGTGGTGATCTTCGATGCCAGCTGGCAGGGGGAGCGCCGCCCCGAGGCGCGCCTGCGCCGGGACAACCTCATCACCACCGGCCAGATCATCCTCGACATGATCCACCGCCAGGCCGTAGAGCTTACCCTGGCTGCCGATCAGGTCATCCGGAGCACCACCCACAAGTTGGTACCGACAGTGATCCAGGATCAGCCCGCCGTGACCGAACCGGCAGCGTGGGAACCGCCAGTGGCCAGCGACAACGCTACCAACGCCGCGGCGGCGGCCGAGCTTGCTGAGTTGGAGCTAGGATTGCCCATTACGGAAAGCACCATGCTGGCCGAACTGGGCTATGCCGATGCCCGCCTCATCATGGACAAGCAACTGGAGTGCGTCGACCTGAGCGAAGCTCAGCAGACCACGGTCAAGGGCTATGTGCAGGGTTGGCTTGATGAGCCTTATCCGCTCTCCGAAATCTTCTACCGGCTCGATATGGCCGTCGCCAACCTGCTGGCCGGTCAGCCTATCCATCAGGGCTTTGTCATGGAGGATAGCCGTGCCCCCACCCTGCCCCACTGGCAGCACCACCCCGCGGTGAAAGGCGTCATCTACCAAATCGACGATGCCGACATCCTGACCCCGGCCAAGACTGCCGAGCTGGCCGCCTGGATCATCGACAACCTGACCGCCCCCAGCAATCTGCTGGAACAGGCCACCGCCAAGGCCGCCGAACTGCTGGTGCAGAGTGCCGGACCGGCCAGCGCCGAACCTATGCAGAGCGAACTGCAGCTCGAGCTGTTGGCTGGGTCTGAGCCAGAACCGGATACCCACCAGCAAGACGAGGCACCCAACATCAAGCCTCTGGAAGATTGGGCCTTCGACTACCAGAACGACGAGCTCAATCTGGGCAGCGCTGAGTGGTCGTGCTTCGTCGCCGTGTTGACTGTGCTCTACGGCGCCAAGGAGCATTACACCGCCCGGGAGGTAGCGATCGCTATCTCGGTCAGCGACGAGCAGCTCATGGACGAATACACCACTCTGGACGAGGAAACCAAGGCACTGCTGCGCAAGGCTGTCTCCACTCTGAAGCAGGTTGAGGGATACAACTTCACAGAGGCCTTCACCATGCTCGACCTGCACCGCCAGGAGGCCGTCATCGCCTTGCTGAACGCCCTGCATAACGAGCCGACCCTCAGCCCCGTCACGCAAAAGAGCGTGATGATCAACGCCATTACCCGAGTGAATGAGGTGATGGCATGAGCAAATCACTTCGCCGCTCCCGTGCCGTCAGGGCCAAGGTGACCGGGGCCCCGCTCAACCTGGAGTTTGCCATCAACGTGGACTTGTTCGCTGGCGGCGGTGGCGCCAGCACGGGGATAGAACGTGGGCTGGGACGCCCGGTGCACATCGCCATCAATCACAACCCCAAGGCGCTCTCCATGCACCAGGCAAACCACCCGGAGACCCTGCATCTGCAGGAAGATATCTGGGCCGTGGATCCGGTTACCGTGCTGGCGGGTCGCTCGGTCGGTTGGCTGCATGCTAGCCCGGATTGCACTCATCACTCCCAGGCCGCCGGCGGCCAACCGCGCAAGCAGGAGATCCGCAGCCTGGCCTGGGTGATCACCAAGTGGCTGGCCCTGGGCAAACCTGCCGTGCTCTCCATGGAGAACGTCAAGCAGATGCGCACCTGGGGGCCCCTCGTCGCCAAGAGGGACAAGGCCACCGGCCGGGTGATCAAGCTGGTCGAGGTTCAGCGTGGCAAGAAGACCAAGATCGAACAGCATATCGCCGAGCCTGGGGAGCGGGTGCCACGCCAGCAGCAATACCTTGTGCCGGATCCCAAGCGGGCAGGCCAGACCTGGCGCCGCTTTTTGGCCAGCATCGAGCGCATGGGATATGAGCTGGACCATACCGTTAAGAATGCAGCCGATTACGGTGCGGCCACCAGCCGCCAGCGCCTCTACCTTGTTGCCCGCCGGGACGGAGAGCCCGTTTGCTGGCCCGCGCCGACCCATTGCAAGGCACCGGCACCAGGCAGCCACCTCAAGCCGTACCGAGTGACGGCGGATCACATCGACTGGTCTATCCCCTGCCCCAGCATCTTCCTCACCAAGGAAGATGCCCGGGCACAAGGCCTGAACGTCAAACGCCCACTGGCCGATGCCACCCTGGAGCGCGTGGCGATCGGAGTGATCCGCGAGGTGCTGACCAATCCCAAGCCCTTCATCATCGAGCTGGCCAACTGGTCAGGGCGCGGTGTCGATTCGGTTGATGCCCCGCTGCGCACCATCACTGGCTGGCCCAAGGGTGGCGCGTTCGCCTTGTGCAACCCGAGTCTTGCTCCGCTGGTGGTGCGCCACTTCGGTAAAGGGGGCGAGCACGGAGTGGATGAACCCGCTGCCGCCATCATGGCCAGCGGCGGTGGCAAGTCCATGCTGGCGGCCCCCTTGATGGTTCAAGCCAACGGCGGGTTCAACACCGTGCCTGCAAGATCCGTGGCTGACCCATGCAGCACCATCACCTCGAGCGGCAGCCAGCAGCAACTGGCCTCCGCTTTCATGGTGCACCTGCGCAAGAACCTGCCGCCAAGCACCCCGGAGAGCCAGCTCCCCACCATTGTTTCGGCGGGCCAGCACCACGCCCTGGTGCAGACCGTGATGGCGAACCCGGGTGAGTGCGGCCTGACACCGGAGCAAGAGGCCGGGGCCCTGCGGGTCAGCGCCTTCCTGATGCGCTACTACTCGAGCGGCGGGCAGTGGGGGGCCGTC
>NZ_CAWMFQ010000203.1:46963-52848 GCF_963866995.1 Aeromonas sp. ZOR0002
GGTGCGGCAACACCTGGGTGATCGTGGATATCGGCCTGCGCATGCTGGTACCGAAGGAGCTCTATGGCTGTCAGGGCATGCCACGCCACTACATCCATGACCGCGGCCACGACGGCACCCCACTCTCCATCACCGATCAGGTTCTGATGGTGGGCAACAGCGTCAGCCCTCCGCCGATGGCGGCCATTGCCAGAGCCAACAATCCGTACAAGCACCTGCAGGCCAGTAGGGCAGCATGAGCATCGTTCAGGACGTTGCCGAGTGGATTCATGCCCGAACCGGCGGCGCCATCAGTGCCGAGGTGGCCGCCGAGTTCTCCCTCACTGTCAGTGAGGCCAGCATCGTGATGGGCCAGATCCACAGGGAGTCCCGCTTCATCACCCGAATTGAACACTTCTGCATGGTTGGGGATAACGGTCGCGGGCGCCATACCCGCCGCCTCTTCGTTGACGCAGCCAAACCGCCGCAGTGGCGCAAGACCCCGGTGATCGGCATCAATGGGGATCAGGTCGTCCGGTTTGACAGCGTTACTGATGCCGAGACCAAGGGCGGCTTTGTCAGGGTCGGCATCACCCGCTGTCTTGCCGGCCAGCAGAAACAACACGGCGGCTACCGCTGGCAGATCGACACAACCAAAGGAGCAGACCAATGCACCGCTACAGCTACACCCTGAATGCGGCCACCGAATTGGGGGCAGCACCGGATCGCCTGACCGGGACCGTCGAGGCACACCACCCGATGACCCACCAGCAGATCCGACTGGCCGCCATCGACAAGGCCCCGGCCCAGTATCTGAATTTCAGCGAACTGGAGTACCAGGAGATTGAATCACCCCTGAATTGAATACCCGGCCATGCTGGCCTGGGTGTAACGGACCACGACTGTCCGGGAGGACACGATGCATATCAAACTTTACCAGCGCAATTACCGGGATGATCTCAAGCAGGCCATCCAGCAGGAGCATGCCGGCAACCACCATGATGCCGCACTCTCCTACAAGAAAGCCCAGCACCATGCCACCAACGCCAACATGCTGGAGAAGGCCAAGTTCGCGATGGCCCGCCGTATCCACTGCCTCAAGCAGGCAAAGGATCCCGAATGGAAGCAGGTCAACGCCAAGTTCCAGCAACTCCATCAAGCCCTGGAGCATCGCTGATGGCCAGCCGCGGTATCAACAAAGTCATCCTAATCGGCAACCTGGGCCAGGATCCGGAAGTGCGCTACATGCCCGGCGGGAACGCTGTCACCAGCATCACCCTGGCTACCTCAGAAACATGGCGTGACAAGCAGACCGGCGAGGCCAAGGAGCGCACCGAGTGGCATCGTGTCGTGTTCATGGGAATGCTGGCTGAGGTGGCAGGGAAGCACCTGAAGAAGGGCTCCCAGGTCTATGCGGAGGGCAAACTGCGGACTCGCAAATGGCAGGACCAAAGCGGCCAAGAGCGCTACACCACCGAGGTACTCGTAGACAGCTTCACCGGTGTGATGCAGATGCTGGGAGGGAATGGAGGAGGGAAACAGCAGGGAGCAAGCTGTCAGCCAAGGCCAACTCCACAACCGGCGCAGTCGCCGGCCAACAACGAACCACCAATCGATTATGACGACGATCTGCCGTTCTAGGATTCACCGGAGGATATATGCTTGAGCCAATTGAAAAAATAGAGCAGAAAGAACTGATGGTGATGCTGGGAAAAGGCAGGACAGCACTGTATCACCTTCGCAATAAAGACGAGACCTTCCCAAAGCCCATAGACCACCAGCCCCTTCGCTGGATCAAGTCACACATCATGGCCTGGATTGACAGCCACAACCGGATCAGGGACAACGCCTAGTTCCCGCTGAATTACCGTCCACCAGCGCTCATAGGCAACCGATTGATCCTCCAGCCAATCATGCTTGTTGTATACAGCCATCACGCCAAGCAGGGTGTGCCCCAGCATCACTTCGGTGATATGGGGCGACACCCCCATTTCTGATAACCGGGTCGACAGGGTCCGGCGAGCATCATGGATCCGCCAATGGGGAATCCCCAGGTTGCTGCGCAAGCGGCTCACCAGCCGATTGCATGAGTGGATCTCCAGCGGTCCATTACTCTCCCCTTGTCCAGGGAACAGATAGACCGGGTCCACCGATGCCATCGCAGCCCGTTCGAACAATTGCTTACCAACCGATGTGATGGGGCGACGAATAGGCCTGCCAGTCTTGCTGATCTCCGCCGGCACAGTCCAAACCATGGACTCGAAATCCAGGTCCTGACGCTTGAGCGTTCTGGCCTCAGACAGCCGGCACCCATATACCAGACACAGCAGATGGATCACCTTGTTGCCGGTGCCTGCCCGGCTGGCCTCGATGGCACGCCAGATCTTGGCAACCTCAGAAACCGTCAACACCCGATGCCCCGTCTTGGCCGGCGCCCCAACATCCCGTGCCCGCAGACTCATCATATTGGGCATGTTGATCGTGCCGCGGCGAATATGCCAGTTGAAGCAGGCCTTCAACCCCGTGATCACCGCACGGGTTACCCCCGGTGCCCGCTCGCTGATGGCATCGAAATAGCTCAGCCACATGTCCATGGTGATCTGGTTGAGTGGCCGGTCAGGCAAACGATTCTTGACCGACGAGAAGGTGTAGCGATAGTTCTTCTGGGTACCTTCACGGCACTCCCGCATCACATACTTCTCGAACCACTCGTCGAACAGGGCGGCGGGCGTGGGCTCTTCGCCGGTTTCGACATGCTGCTTGGGGCCTGCCTTGAGTTCAGCAGCTTTGATCCTGGCATCCCGAAGCGTCACCGCAGGGTAACGACCGATAGTCGTCCTGACTTGTTTCCTGTCCTGCATATGGCGCACCTGGAAGGTGATCAACCCTTTTGGTGACACCCTGACACCCAGCCCATCACCGTCAGTGACTTCGCTCTGACCCGTGTATGGTTTACCATTGATGCCTCGCAGCCAGCTGTCTGAAATTGCCATCGCTCACCCAATAAAATTTTGTACTAACACAATACCATGATTTGTACTTAAAGCTGTACTAAAGGGCGGGTGAACGAGACTAGACAACTGTGAACATCGAACAAGTTATGAGTGCTCAGACATCACTGAACACACCTAAAATAGTAATTTAATCAAGCCACTGGGCGAATAACAAAGAACGAATGAGCACTTCAAAGAACCAAGTTACACAACCAACATTCTACTTCCACGACTTCGAGACCTTCGGCATCAGTCCGGCCAAAGACAGGCCGTCGCAGTTTGCGGGCATTCGCACCGACGCGGATTTCAACGTCATCGGCGAGCCGCTGGTGATTTACTGCAAGCCGCCGGCAGATTACCTGCCGGAGCCGGAAGCCTGCCTCATCACCGGCATCACGCCGCAAAAGGCGATGAAGGACGGCCTGTGCGAGGCGGACTTCATCCGCCAGATCCACGCAGAGTTTGCCACCCCGGGCACCTGCGTGCTCGGCTACAACAGCATCCGCTTCGATGACGAGGTGACCCGCTACACCCTCTATCGCAACTTCTACGACCCCTATGCCTACGCCTGGCAGAACGGCAACTCCCGCTGGGACATCCTCGACATGCTGCGGGCCTGCTACGCCCTGCGCCCGCAGGGGATAGAGTGGGCGTTTGACGACGAGGGCAAGCCGAGCTTCAGGCTGGAGAAGCTGACGGTGGCCAACGGCGTGGCCCACGCCAACGCCCACGATGCGCTCTCGGATGTGCTGGCCACCATCGAGATGGCCAGGCTGGTGAAAAAAGCCCAGCCCAAGCTCTTCGAGTACCTCTTTGATCTTCGCAACAAGAACAAGGTAAAGGCCCTCATCGACGTGGTGACCATGAAACCCCTGGTGCACGTCTCCGGCATGTTCTCCCCCTGGCAGGGGTGTGCGAGCTGGGTGTCGCCGCTCGCCTGGCACCCCACCAACCAGAACGCGGTGATCATGGTGGATCTGACCCGTGACCCGACTCCGCTCATCGAGCTCTCCTGCGAGGAGATCCGCGAGCGCCTCTACACCAAAAAAGAGGAGCTGGGGGATCTGGCCAGCATTCCGGTCAAACTGGTGCACATCAACAAGTGCCCGGTGCTGGCCCCGGCCGCCACCCTGACGCCGGAGCGGGCGGACGAGCTGGGCATCAATCGGGCTCAGTGCCGCAAGAGCCTGGATCTGCTGCGGGCCCACCCCGAGGTGCGGGAAAAACTGGTGGAGGTGTTCAACCAGGAGTTTGCCGGCAGCGCCGACGGCGACCCCGACACCCAGCTCTACGCCGGCTTCTTCGGCCACGGCGACAAGTCCACCATGGATCTGGTGCGCGCCACCCCGGCGGATCTGCTGGGGGAGCGGGAGTTTGCCTTCACGGATCCCCGTCTGCCCGAGATGCTGTTTCGCTACCGCGCCCGCAACTGGCCCCACACCTTGAGCGAAGCGGAGCAGAAGCGCTGGCGCCTGCACTGCAGCGACTACTTCAGCCGCCGCCTGCCGGATTATGTGCCGCGCCTGGAAGCCCTGGCGGAACAGAACCAGGGGAACGAACGGAACTTTGCGATTCTAAAGAGTCTCTATCACTACCTTGAAAATCTGTGAGATGTGAGCCGTTTCACAGTTAAAAACCGATGCGTTTCCCCGGCTCGCGACATAATGGGCAGGGAGCCCAAGCTCCTGATAGTGTGAATATTTAGATGCGCTGACGGCATGGATGCCGTGCTTTCGACTGTTGGGGAACTCTCGTTTTATGCGTTCAGCTCTGCCTGCTTTGACACTCGTCGCCTGTGCCCTGCTGCCCCAGGCCGCCCTCGCTGGCGCCCGGTTCGAGGTGCCAGACTACCTCTTGCGCCTGCCGGAGCAGACCTACCGGCTCATCGAGCGCAATTTCAGCACCCTCTACCAGCAGACCGACTTCACCCCGCAAATCACCAACAGCTATTTCAACCACTCGGATCTCTACCGCTTCGCCGGCATTCCCCTGGCCATCACGCCGCAAAACGGCTTCCAGATGGAGGTGTTCGGCCAGCTCTACAACAAGTCATCCCAGATCTATGCCCAGATGAGCCAGGATCTCTCCCTCTATCGCACCCTGCGGGTGGACATGATGGGGGATCAGAGCGACGAGATCGCCATCGGCATGGGGCTCGGCATCCCCCTGACAACTCGCCTCACCGTCAAGGCGCTCGCCTCCAGCAACGAGATCCCGGGCTATGGCTCCGCCAATTACGCCATCGGGATGGAGTGGCACTTCTAGAGACCATTTCGCCACGTAAAAAAGGCTCCCGAGGGAGCCTTTTTGCAGTGCAACGCCATCAGGGGTAGCGGATCACTGCCCCCTGCCCCCCTTGCAGCACCAGGGTGCTCCCCAGGGGCGTCTCGTCCCAGAAGTCCGTGCCCCCCGGCGTCAACGGGAACTCGCAGGGGTGCTCCCCCCAGTTGAACAGGCAGAGCAGCTCGCCGCCCCCGGGCAGCGCCACCCGCCCGCGCTCGAATGCCATCCCCTCGAAGCGGGCCGCCGGGGTGCGCGCGGCGCACAGGGCGAGCAGCTTGCCAAGGCGCGCCCCTTGCGCCTCGTCCAGATCCTGCAATCTGTCCCCCGCCAGCACCATGCCACCGCTCGCCACCAGGGCGGCCAGGTGGAAGTCGTACTCGGCGCGGCTCCCGTGCTGGCCCGGGATATCCCGCAGGCAAACGCAGTCGGGGTCCAGCACCCAGAGCCGCTCGTGCTGCCAGGCGCGGCAGAAGGCTTCTCGCGCTATCTGGCGAAAACGGGGGCCCTGGCGCTCCACGTCATCGCTCACCCGCATGCCGTGCACCAGGCCGAGGCTCGGCCACAGCGGCGCATTGCAGCCGAGCAGGAAGGCCCCCTCCCCGGCGCCGCGCAGGATGGCGGCCATGCCCC
>NZ_CAWMFQ010000203.1:52927-54948 GCF_963866995.1 Aeromonas sp. ZOR0002
AAGCGACCACCGTGGATGGCCCCCCAGAAGTTGGCATCGAGCTTGAAGTAGTGAATGCCCCACTGGGTACGCAGGGTGCGAAATACCTGCTCCAGGTGCGTCTGCACCTCGGGGTGGGTGCCATCCAGCACGTACCAGGGGGTGCAGCGCCAGCCCCCGTAGGTGACCCGCTCCGAGGGGAGCGGCAGGCCATCCTCCCCTTTCACGAACCAGTCAGGGTGCTGCTGGAACACTTGCGAGCCGGGCTCGGCGATAAAGGGGGCGACCCAGAGCGCAGGCTCGCAACCGGCGGCGTGGATCTCCCCTGCCAGGGCCGCCACCCCCTCCTCGAACTTGGCGGAAGGGGTGAGCCAGTCCCCCATCCTGGCCTGATAGCCGTCATCTATCTGGACATAGCGCAGGGCCGGGAAACGCTCGGCCCGCACCGCCAGGTTCTCGCGAATGTCCGCCGCGCTCACGTTCGCGTAGTAGTGATACCAGGAGCACCAGCCGCTCGGGCGCGTGGGCACCTCCCCCACCAGGGAGCCGTGCTCGGCGGCGATATGCTGCGCCAGCGTCGCGAGCAGGGCCTCCCTGTCCGGCCCCTCCAGGCAGATCAGCGCCTCGCTCTGCCAGTGCGCACCCGGCGCCAGGGTGCGCCCTTCGGTGTTCATCACGATCTCGAGGCGCCCGTCGGGATGGAGGCGAAACTCCCCGCCAAAGCGCTGGCAGCTCGCAAAGGCCAGCAGCAGCCAGCCCCCCTCCTGCGCCACCAGCAGCAGGTTGTGCACCGTGTGGTAGCCATGATCGGCGGTGATGCGATAGACAGACGCATCGGGGCAGCGGCCCAGGTGCTCGGGGGCATTCCAGCGTCCCCCGGTCTGGGCCAGCATCTGGAACCCCTCCCCGTAGATGGCCGCGTCGGGCGCAAGTCCAAGATCCCCCTCAAACAGCCGCCAGTGGTGGACGGCCTCGGACTGCTTCCCGGTGTTGTCGAGCCTCACCCGGCAAAGCGGCCCCTCCCACTGGCGGGTTTGCAGCAGGGTGTCAGGGAGGGCGGGATCGGCGGGCAGTTGGCGCAACCGGGCCAGGAGAGAGGGGGTCGACATGGGAACTCCTTCTTGTGAATGGGGTTGAAGCCGGGCCATTGTATCCCCTGCGGGCCAGTTGACCCTGTTCCCTCCCCCCCGTGCCTGTTAAACTGCGACCTTGCTCACACTTGCCAAGATGAGGCCCCCGTGCTGCTGCAACGCACCCTGCGCTACCTTCGTGATTTTCTGGTCATCATCGCCTGTCTGCTGGCAGGCAAGGCCGTGGCGGCCATCCTGTCCTTCGCCTTCCCCGGCAGCATCATCGGCATGCTGCTGCTGTTCGTGCTGCTCTCCTTGCAGATCGTCCGCTTCTCCTGGGTCGAGCTGGGGGGCGGCCTGCTGCTGCGCCACATGGGGGTGCTGTTCGTGCCGGTGGCGGTGGGCCTGGTGGCCTGGCTCGAGCCCCTGCGCCAATCCTTCGGTCTCATCATGCTCTGCGTCGTGCTCGGCATCGTGCTCATCCTGGGCGCGGTCGGCCACCTCTATCAAAGGATGAACAAGCCATGATCCTCTGGTTCGCCCTGCCCCTCACCCTGGCCCTCTATTTCATGACCCGGGCCCTCTACCGCCGCCTGCCCTGGCCCGTCATCAATCCGGTGCTGATCCCCACCGCCGTCATCATCGGCCTGCTGCTCTGGCTCGATCTGCCTCTGGATCAGTACCAGCAGGGGGCTTCGCCCCTGACCGCCCTGCTGGAACCCGCCGTGGTGGCCCTGGCCCTGCCGCTTTACCAGCAGGCGCGCCAGATCCGCGACAAGCTCACACCCATCCTGGCCTGCACCCTCACCGCGGTGCTCATCTCGGTCTGTACCACCCTGGGGGTCGGCCACCTGATGGGGGCGGATCCGGCGCTGCTCGCCTCCATCGCCACCAAGTCCATCACCACGCCGCTCGCCATGAGCGTCAGCCAGTCCCTCGGCGGCATTCCCGCCATCGCCGCCGCCGTGGTGG
>NZ_CAWMFQ010000203.1:54994-56697 GCF_963866995.1 Aeromonas sp. ZOR0002
GGTGGTGGGGATCCTGGGGGCCCTGGCGGGCTACCCCCTGCTCAAGCTGATGCGGGTCACCGACCCCGAGGCCCAGGGGCTCGCCATGGGAGCCTGCGCCCACGCCATCGGCACCGCCGCCTCCGC
Organism: Aeromonas sp. ZOR0002; assembly: GCF_963866995.1. Lineage (NCBI taxonomy): Bacteria > Pseudomonadati > Pseudomonadota > Gammaproteobacteria > Aeromonadales > Aeromonadaceae > Aeromonas > Aeromonas sp. ZOR0002. The sequence continues at coordinate 55,121 of NZ_CAWMFQ010000203.1, forward strand.
CGAGCAGGGGGTGACCCAGGGCGCCTTCTCGTCGCTGGCCATGGTGGTGTGCGGTGTGCTGACCGCAGCCATCGCCCCCCTGCTGTTCGCCCTCTACCACTGGCTGACCTGATCCCCGTTGCCATGGCCGCCCCTGCGGCCATGGCCTCTGTGCCCTTTCACCGTTTCCATCCGATACCCTCGCCTCCCTGATGCCGGGAGCTGGCGCACAGATTGCGAAAGACAAACGTTTCCTTTACCATCCCCGCCCCTTTGCCCATCAAGGCGTGAGCGCGCTCACACAATTCGCCGCGCTTGCTCCCTACAATGGCCCCCCAATTGGCCTTTGAGGACACAGTATGCATCCCCGCTTTGCCAAGCCATTCGAGACCCTTTCCGCCCCGCTCCAGGCCGCCCTGCTGCCCATGCTGGGGGACGATTTCCAGGCCCGTTTCACCCCGGACCAGGTCGCGACCCTGAAAGCCGCCACCGGGCTGGATGACAGGGCCCTGCGTCTGGCCTTGCTGCCGCTGGCGGCCGCCTGCTCGGTGGCCCCCATCTCCAGGTTCTTCGTCGGCGCCATCGCCTGCGGCCTGAGCGGCACCTGGTACTTTGGCGCCAACATGGAGTTCGCGGGCCAGGGGCTGTTCCACTCGGTCCATGCCGAGCAGTCCGCCATCTCCAACGCCTGGCTGGGTGGCGAGACCGGGATCTCCGAGATCACCGTGAACTACACCCCCTGCGGCCACTGCCGCCAGTTCATGAACGAGCTGAGCACCGCCAAGACCCTGAAGGTCTCCCTGCCGGACGATCTCAGCGAGCTGCAATCCTTCCTGCCCCACTCCTTCGGCCCCGCCGATCTCGAGATCACCGATGCCCTGATGAGCCCCCAGGCTCACGACGAGCTGGTGCTCGAGAGCGACGACCCCCTGTGGCAGGCTGCGCTCGCTGCCGCCCGCCAGAGCTATGCCCCCTACAGCCAGGGCTATGCCGCGGTGGCGCTGCAGTTCGAGGACGGGCGCATCTTCTGCGGCCGCTATGCCGAGAACGCCGCCTTCAACCCGAGCCTGCCGCCGATGCAGATGGCCTGCGCCCACGCTGTGCTGGGTGGCGAGGATCTCGCCACCGTGCGCCGCGCCGTGCTGCTGGAGAGCAAGGATGGCCAGATCAGCCAGCGGGACTCCGCCCAGTCCACCCTGAAGGCGCTGGGTTCAGTCGAGCTTGAGTACAAAGCCGTCTGACCCCGGCATCCGCCAACGGGAAGGGGAGCTGCGGCTCCCCTTCTTGCTCTCTGCGGCTCTCATCCTGCCCCTCAGCCCCTTTCTCTGCGCCTCTGGCGCCGTGCATCAGATGCCCCCTGCCCCATGTGAGGGCGGTCTCCCTCCGATGACCGTATTGGCAGACCTCCTCTGCGGTGGCGGGAAGCCCAGGTTAAGGGGCCAATGCCCCACCCCTTGCGGCCCCCGTGTGTGACCCCAAGATGCATTTGCCAAGCCACTGGGATCCCGCCTTTCCATGGATTTTGCAAATGCCTTTCCCGGCCGATTCCCTCGATGAGGGGCGGTATGGCGGCGGCGGGAAACCTCGGGTAAGGGGTC
>NZ_CAWMFQ010000203.1:56741-65420 GCF_963866995.1 Aeromonas sp. ZOR0002
TGACCCCAAGATGCATTCGCCCAGCCACTGGGATCACCCCTCTCCATGGATTTTGCAAATACCTTTCCCTGCCGTTCCCTCGACGCGGGGCGGCATGGCGGCGGGAAACCTCGGGTAAGGGGTCAATGCCCCAGCCCCCTGTCGGCTTGCTTCCCCCTGAAATACAGCGGGGGAGCCACTGGCTCCCCCGACTGTCATTGATATGGCCCATATGGCGGCACCGACCCCTGTCAGGACTCCCACAGGATGCGCTGGCTGCCGGACCAGCGCTCGCCGATGTCCGCGTATTTTTGTTCCAGCAGGTGGCGGCGGATCTTCATGGTGGGGGTCAGCACCCCGTTCTCGATGTTCCAGGGGCTCTTGACCACCAGGATGCCCCGCAGGCGAGCATGGGATTCCAGCTTGTCGTTGACCCGATTGAGGGCAGCCTCCAGCTGGGCCTCCACCCCGGCCTTGTCCCCCTTCATGGCTCTCTCGGCGAGCTGCACCAGGGCGACCGGCTGCGGCATGCCGTAGCCGATGACGCAGAGCTGCTCGATGATGGGCTCCTGCCCGAGCATCCCCTCGATGGGCACCGGGGCCACGTACTTGCCCTTGGCAGTCTTGAAGACGTCCTTCATGCGGCCAGTGATGGTGAGGTAACCCTCCCGGTCCAGCTTGCCCATGTCACCGGTGTGCAGCCAGCCCTCGGCGTCGATGGCCTCTGCACTGTGCTCGGGATCCTTGTAGTAGCCCACCATCATGCCGTCGCAGCGACAGAGGATCTCCCCCTCGTCGGAGATCTTGATGGTCACCCCGGGCCCGGCCTTGCCGACGGTGCCTATCTTGTCCGCCCGGAACGGGTAGTTGAGGGTGGAGTAGGCGTGGTTCTCGGTCATGCCCCAGGCCTCGGTGATATGGATGCCGATGCTGTGATACCACTCCAGCAGCGCCGGGGCCACCGGCGCAGAGCCGCAGCCCAGCACCCGCGCCTGATCCAGCCCCAGCCCCTTTTGCAGCTTGCTCTTGATGAGGCTGGAGACGAGGGGGATCTTGAGCAGCAGCGCCAGCTTTTTCTGGGGCAGCTTCTCGTGGATCTTGATGCGGAACATGGCCCAGAGCCGCGGCACCGAGATGAAGACGGTGGGACGGCAGCGCTTGACGTCCTCGATGAAGGTGTCGAGGGATTCGGGGAAGGCGATGGTGGCACCGCTGAACAGGCTGCCGCCGTAGATGTAGACCCGCTCGGTGATGTGGGCAAGGGGCAGGTAGGAGAAGCCGCGATCCTCGGCGGTGAGGGAGACCGCCTCCACCAGCTTCTCGCAGGACCAGGCGTAGCGCTCCACGCTCAGCATGGCCCCCTTGGGCTTGCCGGTACTGCCGGAGGTGTAGACCAGGCTCAGCAGGGCATCCGGCGCCTGCACCGGGCTGTCCGGGATGGGGTCGTATTGCGCCAGCAGATCGTCCCACTGGTGGGCGGCCGGCATGGTGTCGTAAGGCAGGGCGATACGCAGCAGATCCCCGGGCACCCCCGCCTCCTGGATCTTCCAGTCGTCCAGCTTGCCGACGAAGATCGCCCTGGTTTCGCTGTGGCGCAGCACGTATTCGATGGTGTCGACGTTGGCGGTGGGGTAGATGGGCACGCTCACGTATCCCCCCATCTGCATCGCCAGATCGGCGATGAACCACTGGGCGCAGTTCTTGGAGAGCAACGCCACCTTGTCACCGGGCACTAGGCCCAGGGCGCGCAGTGCCGTCACCATGCGCCGCGCCTCGTCGGCGACCTCACCCCAGGTGAAATCGACGTATTCGCGGTGGATGGTCTGACGCAGATAGATTCGGTCGGGACACTGCCGCTCCCAGTGATAGAGCATCTCGAGCGGCAGTCTGGTGGCAATGCGTGAGGTGGAGGCCATGGTTTAATCCCTGAAACAAAAGGCGAGCCTCATTATTAACCTTTTGATAACACTCAGGGAAGCAGATTACTTAAACTTGTGTTTGAACTGCGAATGGGATCAAGCTTCCGCCTGGGCCTGCAGACGCTTCCACATCTCCTGCACCAGCACCTCGTCCTGCTCGGAGAGCTCACCCTGCAAGATGGCCTCGTTCAGGCTGCGCAGCACATAGCTCTTGACGTCCCGCACCAGGGTCTTGCCCTCCAGCTCGGCGCGCGCCACCGCAAGGGAGATGTGCCCTCGCAGATAGCCACCCGCAAACAGCTCGTCTTCGCTGGCCGTGGCGACCATGGCGTCGATCAGTCCCAACAACTTGTATTCAAAATCGTGAATCGTCATTTAACGCAGCCTCATTTCCGGGGTTGCCGGCAAAAAATTCGGGGAGTGGAACCGCGATCCGGTCGATCGCGGCTCTCTGGCGCCAGGCCAGCCGCATCCTTGATGTCCTATTCCGGGTTGGCCACCGGGTAGATGACCTGATCCTTGTATCCCGTGGTTATGCGCAGATAACCACTCAACGACCGGTTCAGTGCCGGATCGTCGGTGTCCACCAGCAGCGGACGGCCTTCTAGCGCCGCCAGCTTGGCTTTGGTGGCGAGCACCTGGATATGCTCGCGCCCGACGGCCCGGATCACGTCTGGACTCAATTGCTGATTTCCGCGCCCGAACAGATGTCCCTGACCGCCGATCAGGGTGATGATCAGACGGCAGCGACGGCCGCGGATCCGGGTCAGGATCTCGGCGGCGGACAGATCCTGCCCGATAAGCCGGCCATTTTCCACCAGATCCACACCGAGCAAGGTATTTTCCAGACCCAGCTCCCCCATGCAGGCGGCCACCGTGCTCCCCGACCCCATCAGGTAGAGGGTATCGGGCTCCATCTGCTCCACCACACCGGCGGCAAGATCGGCGAGCACCAGCTCCTCGGACTCCCGCCCCCCCTGCTTGACCGCCTGCACGTAGCGCAGATCCCCGGGCACCAGCAACTGGCCGTAATGGCGGGCGCGCACCTTGCCGGCGCGAAACGCCTCCTCGTCGATGTCCATCACCTCCGCATCCACCAGGCTCAGGAGCTCCCCTGCGATCATTCTGGCCGCCACCCGGCCACTCGCCGCCGGCGTCACCCCGTAGACCCCGGAGTGGATTTTGCACCCCGCCGGGATGCCGAGCACATGGCAGGACTCCCCCACCGCCGCGCAGATGTCACGGGCGGTGCCATCGCCACCGGCGAAGAGCAGCAGATCCACCCCGGCATCGCGCAGGGCCAGGGCGGCCGCCCGGGTGTCCTCGGCGCTCGTCTGCGCCCCGGCAGGCCGATGGACGATGCGATGGGGCAGCCCCAGCTCGGCGGCGAGGTCGGCCCCCATCTCTTCGGCCACCGTCAGCAGCTCGAATGACGTGGTCAGCTCGCACAGGGGCAACAGGGCCTGGCGGGCCCGCTCCCGGGCCTTGGGGACGGCCCCGCGCGCCAGCGCCTCGGCGACCATGCCGTCACTGCCCTTGAGACCGACGGCCCCGCCGATGCCGGCGACGGGGTTGATGATGAGCCCTAATCGAAACATGTTTCCCTCCCGTTGAACGGCTGCCATTTTTATCTTTTCCCGCCACTGGGACAAGCCATGACCCCCTGCTAAAATGCGCGACTTCTACCTCAATCACTGTTCAACCAAGGTTCCATCATGCTGGAATGGATTGCGGACCCCTCCGCCTGGGTCGCGCTCGCCACCCTGACCCTGCTCGAGATCGTGCTCGGCATCGACAACATCATTTTCATCTCCATCCTGGTGGGTCGCCTGCCGGAAGCCCAGCGCCAGAAAGCGCGCATCCTGGGGCTGGGGCTCGCCATGGGCACCCGCATCCTGCTGCTGCTCTCCCTGGCCTGGGTGATGCGCCTCACCGAGCCCCTCTTCACCGTGCTGGGGGAAGCCATCTCGGGACGGGATCTCATCCTGCTGGTGGGAGGTCTGTTCCTCATCGCCAAGAGCACCCACGAGATCCACCAGAGCCTGGAAGGGGCCGCCGAAGAGGCGGGTGTGGTGAGCAAGACTGCGGGCTTCCTGTCCACCCTGGTGCAGATCGCCATCCTCGACATCATCTTCAGCCTGGACTCCGTCATCACCGCCGTGGGCATGGCGGATCATGTCCCTGTCATGGTGCTGGCCATCATCATCGCCGTCGGCGTCATGATGTTTGCCGCCAAGGCCATCGGCGACTTCGTCGATACCCACCCCACCATCAAGATGCTGGCCCTCTCCTTCCTTATTCTGGTCGGGGTGGCGCTGATGGCCGAAGGGCTGGATCTGCACATTCCCAAGGGTTACATCTACTTCGCCATGGCCTTCTCGCTGGTGGTGGAGATGATCAACATCCGCCTGCGCGGCCACCAGGAGCGGGCCAAGTAAACCGCGACCTGCCGAGAGATGGCCAAACAAAAAGCGCGACCCAGGGTCGCGCTTTTTTATTGCCCCGCCAACGGGGCGCCTTGGGCTCAGAGGGCGTTGCGAGCGGCCACGGCGTCCGCCAGGTTGCGCAGCAGCACCTCGGTATCGGCCCAGCCGATGCAGGCGTCGGTGATGCTCTGGCCGAAGGTGAGCTCGCACCCGTCCACCAGATCCTGACGCCCTTCCACCAGGTGACTCTCCACCATGACGCCGAACACCGCCTTGCTGCCGGCACGCAGCTGACCGGCCACGTCCTCGGCCACCAGCATCTGGTTCTTGAACTGCTTGCTGCTGTTGGCGTGGCTGAAGTCGATCATCACTTTCTGGGGCAGACCGGCCTTGTCCAGACCACTCACCACCTCATCCACGTGACGGACGCTGTAGTTGGGCTCGCGGCCACCGCGCAGGATGATGTGACAGTCCGGGTTGCCAGCGGTCGAGACGATGGCGGAGTGGCCGTACTTGGTCACCGACAGGAAGTGATGCGGGGCGCTGGCGGCGCCGATGGCGTCGATGGCCACCTTGATAGTGCCGTCGGTGCCGTTCTTGAAGCCCACCGGGCAGGAGAGACCGGAGGCCAGCTCGCGGTGTACCTGGGATTCGGTGGTACGGGCGCCGATGGCACCCCAGCTCATCAGATCCGCCACATATTGCGGGGTGATCATGTCGAGGAACTCGGAGGCGGTCGGCAGCCCCATGTCGTTGAGATCCAGCAAGAGCTTGCGACCCAGGCGCAGGCCGTCGTTGATCTGGCAGCTGTTGTCGAGGTAGGGGTCATTGATCAGCCCCTTCCAGCCCACTGTGGTACGGGGTTTTTCGAAGTAGACCCGCATCACGATCTCCAGCTGATCTTTCAGCTCGTCGCGCAGCACCTTGAGGCGTTTGCCGTATTCCAGGGCGGCGACCGGATCGTGGATGGAGCAGGGGCCGATCACCACCAGCAGGCGATCATCGTCGCCGGCCAGGATGTTGTGGATGGCCTGACGGGATTCAAACACGGTGGCCGAGGCGGTGTCGGTCGCCGGAAACTTCTCAAGCACCGCAACCGGGGGCAATAACTCTTTGATTTCACTGATACGAACGTCGTCGGTTTGATGCTGCATGACCAAGTTTCCTGCTAGATGACTGCGATAAAGAGATCTCAATCTAGCCCTGTGCCGGGTCGGTGTAAATAGAAAATTACATTCTTCGACAAGGAATTTTATTATCGCACCTTGCAAGTTTGCATAATGCTGCTAGGAGGCATGAAAAAAGCGGGGGGGCAGAGATGAAAAGGCCCGCACGAAGCGGGCCGAAAGGGCTCAGGCCTGACTGACGCTGGCCAGCTTGTCGAAGTAGTCCGGGAAGGTCTTGGAGGTGCAACCCGGATCATTGATGGTGACCGGCGTATCGGAGAGCGCCACCAGGGAGAAGCACATGGCGATGCGGTGATCGTTGTAGGTGTCGATGGCCGCGTGGGTCAGCTGTGCGGGCGGGATCACGGTGATGAAGTCGTGCCCCTCCTCCACTTCCACGCCCAGCTTGCGCAGCTCGGTCGCCATGGCGTGCAGGCGGTCGGTCTCCTTCACCCGCCAGTTGTAGATGTTGCGGATGGTGGTGGTGCCCTCGGCAAACAGCGCCGTGGTGGCGATGGTCATGGCCGCATCCGGGATGTGGTTCATGTCCATGTCGATGCCGTGCAACGGCCCCTGCTCGGCCTCGATGAAGTCATCGCCCCAGGTGATGCGAGCCCCCATCTTCTCCAGTACGTCGGCGAAGTGGATGTCCCCCTGGATGCTGTGCTTGCCGATGCCGGTAACCCGCACCTTGCCCTTGATGGCGCCCGCCGCGAGGAAGTAGGAGGCGCTGGAGGCATCCCCTTCCACCAGGAAGTCGCCTGGGCTGACATAGGTCTGGTTGCCCTTGATGTAGAACACCTTGTAGTCGTCGTGCTCGATGACCACCCCGAACTGCTTCATGATGTGCAGGGTGATGTCGATGTAGGGCTTGGAGACCAGCTCGCCCTTGATGTGGATGCGGGTGTCGCCGGCCGCCATGGGGGCCGCCATCAAGAACGCCGTCAGGAACTGGCTGGAGACGGAGCCGTCGATGTGGACATCGCCACCCCAGAGCCCCTTGGCATCGACCACCAGGGGCGGATAGCCATCCTTCTTCAGGTACTGGATGTGGGCACCCGCTTCGCGCAGGGCATCCACCAGGTGGCCGATGGGGCGCTCTTCCATGCGCGGCTCGCCGCCCAGGGTGTACTCGCCGGAGCCCAGGCACAGGGCGGCGCACAGAGGGCGCATGGCAGTACCGGCATTGCCGAGGAACAGGTTGACCGGCGCCGAGACCGCGAAGCTGCGACCCAGACCGTGCACGGTACACTCGGTCTTGTCGGCGGAGAGCTTGTACTTGACGCCGAGCTGGGTCAGCGCCGCCAGCATGTGGCGGATGTCATCGCTGTCGAGCAGGTTGGTCAGCCGGGTGGTGCCCCGGGCCAGGGCCGCCAGCAGCAGGGCCCGGTTAGAGACACTCTTGGAGCCGGGCAGATTGACCACCCCGGCCACGCTAGAAATGGGTTCCAAACGCAACGAATTCATAGACTTCCTGTTCGATCTCAATTAAATCACCTGACCGGACGTTAACAGCCCGCGTCCCCCGCGGCAAGTTCGACAGTGGCACGACCGCGGGAGAGGGTAGCCTGGGTCAGGATGGGTCTGAAAAACAGACGCCGGGGAGTCCCCGGCGTCTGGCAATGGGGAGACACGCCTCAACCGTGGCGTTTGGCAAAGTCATCCATAAAGCTGACCAGGGCCTTGACCCCTTCCAGGGGCATGGCGTTGTAGAGGCTGGCGCGCATGCCACCGACGATGCGGTGTCCCTTGAGGGCCAGCAGACCGGCCGCTTCCGACTCCGCCAGGAACAGCTTGTCCAGGGCCTCGTTTTTCAGCTGGAAGGGCACGTTCATGCGGGAGCGGCAGGCCACATCCACCTTGTTGCCATAGAAGCTCGACTGATCGAGGTAGCCGTAGAGGAAGTCAGCCTTCTCCTTGTTGCGTGCTTCCATCGCCGCCAGGCCACCCTGCTCCTTGAGCCACTCGAACACCAGACCGGCCAGGTACCAGGCGTAGGTGGGGGGCGTGTTGAACATGGAGTCGTTCTTGGCGGTGAGCTGGTAGTCGAAGATGGACGGCACATCGGCGCGGGCCTGGTTCAGCAGGTCATCGCGCACGATGGCGATGGCCAGACCAGAGGGGCCTATGTTCTTCTGGGCACCGGCGTAGAGGATGCCGAAGCGGCTCACGTCGAGGGGACGGGAGAGGATGGTGGAGGAGAGATCCGCCACCAGGGGCACATCGCCGGTGGCCGGGATGTCGAACATCTCGATGCCATCGATGGTTTCGTTCGGGCAGTAGTGTACATAGGCGGCATCGGCGCGAAACGCCGGCGTCGGCAGCAGGTGGGAGACCCCCTGCTCGTTCTTGGCTACCCCCTGGAAGGTCTGGATGTCACCGTATTTCTGGGCTTCATCCACGGCGCTCTGGGCCCAGACGCCGGTCACTAGGTAATCTGCCTTCTTGTTGGCGCCACCCAGCAGGTTCATGGGCACGGCGGAGAACTGGCCGCGGCCACCGCCGTGCATGAAGAGCACCTTGTAGTTGTCCGGCACCGCCAGCAGGTCGCGCAGGTCCGCTTCGGCCTTCTCGGCGACCGCCATATAGGGCTTGCCGCGATGGGAAAGCTCCATGACCGAGGCTCCCAGCCCCTGGAAATTACAAAATTCGCGCTGGGCGCGCTCCATGACTTCAACCGGCAACATGGCGGGGCCGGCGCAGAAGTTGTAAATCTGTTTGCTCATGACGCTTTCCGTGAATGGATGTGTGTGATCGGTGACTCGAACGTTTTTACACGACAGCCCCCCGTGGGGGCAAAGGCTTTTTGGGATCCAGCGCAACCTTTTGCCCCGGCGCCACCGGGCACCCATCAGACAAAAGCCCTGAACGGGCAGGGGCTTGCAGAGAATATGCATGGAAACGGGGGCGAGACAGCACGGACGGCTTTCTTCGCCCCTTTGTGGCAAATTTACAGCTTGGCGGTGAGCTCCGGCAGCAGGGTGAAGAGATCCCCCACCAGACCGTAGTCCGCCACCTGGAAGATGGGGGCCTCGGCGTCCTTGTTGATGGCGACGATCACCTTGGACTCCTTCATCCCCGCCAGATGCTGGATGGCGCCCGAGATGCCCACCGCGATGTAGAGCTCGGGGGCCACCACCTTGCCGGTCTGCCCCACCTGCAGGTCGTTGGAGACATAACCTGCATCCA
>NZ_CAWMFQ010000203.1:65451-66252 GCF_963866995.1 Aeromonas sp. ZOR0002
CGCCGGAGACCACCACCCGGGCCGCCCCGAGCTCGGGTCTGGCGGAGCGCACCGCACGCCGCTCGATGAGCCGGGTACGGCAGCGCACCTCAGCCACCGGCAGCGATTCCATCGCGGCACGCTCCTCCCCGGCCCCGGCCTTGGCGAACGCGGTGGGCCGCACGGTGAGCACCTTGACGGGGGCGCTGCTCGCCACCCGGGCGATGGCGTTGCCCGCATAGATGGGACGCAGGAAAGTGTCGGGCCCCTCGATGCCGGTCACCTCGGCGATCATCTCCACTCCGAGCCTGGCCGCCACCCGCGGCAGCAGATCCTTGCCCTGGCTGCTGGCCGCCATCAGGCAGTGCTGGTAGTCCCTGGCCACCTCGGCGAGCAGTCTGTCGACCCCGTCGTTGAGCCCCTCCGCCAGCATGGGATGTTCTGCCAGCAGCACCCGGTTTACCCCCGTGAGGGCGGCGGCCTGCTCCCCCGCCTCCGTCAGCCCCTGCCCCAGCAGCAAGAGGTGCACCTCGCCCCCCAGGCGCCCCGCCGCCGTGACCAGCTGGGCCAGGTTGTCGGCGATCCGCCCCTGATGATGTTCCGCAATCACAAGTACGCTCATGACAGCACCTTCATGTCATCCATTGATCCCTTGCTCCCCTGGGCCGCTGCCCCATGCATGGCGCTCACGCCTGCGGGAGGCATCCCTCTCATGCCCCTGCCCATCAGAGCACCCGGGCTTCGTGCTTGAGCTTGTCCAGCAACTCGTCCACCGAGCCCACCCTGATGCCGGCGCTGCGCACCGGCGGCGCCATCACCCCG
>NZ_CAWMFQ010000204.1:0-388 GCF_963866995.1 Aeromonas sp. ZOR0002
AGGCCCCGTCTTTCGACGGGGCCTTTTGTTTTATTTGGCGGTAAGGGAGGGATGATTCGCCGCTGCGTGGCTCACCCCTTCGGGGCGGCCTGCGGCCGTTCATCCCGGCAAACTGCTCTGCTTGAACCCGACGAGGGCGCTCCCCCCTTCCTCTTCCACATGAGCGGAAAATGCTTCCCCAAAGCAAAAAACCGACCATCTGGCCGGTTCTGACATCTGAGGATGGGTCAGGAGCGACTCGCGCTATCCCTGGCGCTCGCCCTGCGGGCGGCCTCTGGTCATCCATGCGGGCTATCCTGCCCGCCTCTCGAACCTGGGCCCGAACCGAGCCGCCCGTCGTCGGATAAAACAAAAGGCCCCGTCTTTCGACGGGGCCTTTTGTTTTATT
>NZ_CAWMFQ010000205.1:0-2814 GCF_963866995.1 Aeromonas sp. ZOR0002
CGTGGTGGCGGCACTGATGGTCGCTGCGCTGCTGGCGGCCTGTTTGGCCGAGTCGCTCGCCGCCTTGGTCGCTTGTTGCTGCGCCGTGGTGGCGGCACTGCCGATCACCTGTCTGGTGGAGTCGGACAGGGCCTTGCTGGCGCTCTGTTGCAGGCCCCCCATCATGGTGCCCAGCAGAGAACTGCCAGCGCCCGTGAGCCCCTGACCGGCACCGGTCAGGGCCGTGGCGGCCGTGGCGGCCGTGGCGGCCGGGGTGGCCTGGGACTGCCAGCCCTGCATGGCGCTGGGCCAGGTCGGGGTGGCGGCCGCCAGGTTTTCCCCGAAGACCTGGGTCGCCCCGTCACCTTTTTGCACCATGACGGCGAGCTGGTTGGTGTCGGCGTTCCAGACCATGCCGGCCTGCTTGGCTACGTCCGGCACGGGGGCGTAGCGGGAGACCACGTAAAAGAGCGGCCCCTCCTGTTGCAGCTCGTCGGCGGTCTTGAGCAGCTGCATGGTGCTCTCGTAGTTGGGCCCCAGCATGGCGGTCATTCTGTCCTTGATCAGCGGCTGCTCGAACAGGTTGGCCTCGTTCGGATCGAAACCGACCAGCGGCTTGAGCAGGGCCCACATCAGCTGGCTGGTGGGGCTCATCATCAGCAGGGGGGCGACACAGGCGGACAACATCAGGCTCAGGCAGGCAGCCTTGAGCAACGGCATGATACGCATTGACAACATATCCAGTTAATTATCTGATTATTAAGGGTTATTCATTACCGCATCCCGGCGATGCCGGTGGGGGCCCACGGCAGCGCCCTGACAGGCCTTTGCGGGCGCAGGCAGGCTATCATATTGCTTCCGGAATGCCAGATGAGCCGACATTTATTGGTCAAGTCGAGGGCTCTGCTGGTCGCTTTACACTTTCACTCCCCCGTGACAGGAATTCCCATGATCCGTTGTGCAGGTTGTCTGCTGGCCCTTGGCTGGCTCTTCCCCGCGTTGGCCGCCCCGGCGTCCAACACCCTCAGCCACTCGGTGGGCACCGAGCTGGTGCTGCCCCTTGGTTCGCTGCCCGAGCGGGTGTGCTGGTATCAGGATCAGAAATACTCCCAGGGGGCCCGTATCCAGCAGGGGGAGCTCTGGCTGGAGTGCGCGCCGCAACAGGCGATGGAGACCAATGGTCCCCTGATCTGGCGAGAGGTGACGACGCCGTCACAGAGTGGTGAACCGGAGGGCAACCAGCGGACGATCCGGGTGGGCCAGTGAGCCTTTTCTTGATCCAGCTACAGACACGGGCGTGATCTCTATCGCATAATGCGGCTCTTTCTTCTCTTGACTGGGATCTAAGCAATGGCTCGTCGCTCTTCCAATGCACAACGTCGTCGCAGTAGCTGGTGGTACAAACGCTTGTTGGCAAGGGAGCGGGAAGAGCGCGAAGCGCGTTCCGTCCGGGATTGATACCGCATTGAACAACGGAGCCTCGGGCTCCGTTTTTATTGGTGACTAAACGTGCATTACCGCAGGCAGGTTTATTACCACAGGTGGATAATGATGCCGATCTGCCAGTGCACAACGTCGTTGCCGTCGTGAGCTGGCGGTGCAAATCCTTGTTGGCAAGGGAGGGAAGCGCGAGGGCGCTGCGTCCGGGATGGATACGGCATGGAAAGACGGAGCCTCGGGCTCCGTTTTTATTGGTGACTAAAAGTGCATTACCGCAGGCAGGTTTATTACCACAGGTGGATAATGGTGCCGCTCTGCCAGTGCACAACGTCGTTGCCGCCGTGAGCTGGCGGTACCAACCCTTGTTGGCAAGGGTACGGGAAGCGTGCGAGGGCGCTGCTTCCGGGATGGATACGGCATGGAAAGACGGAGCCTCGGGCTGCGTTTTTCATTCATCAAAGACCGTCATGCGAAAACGGGGGGCATATGGCCCCCGTTTTGCTTTGGCAGAGGTTGGCTGCCTGCGACTCAGAGTTGCAGGGCGGCCAGGGCCAGCTCGACCCGTTTGGCGTACTCGGGGTCGGCCTGCTCGAAGTGCCTGAGCTGGGCCGCGACGATGGCGTCATCCTCCACATTGATGAGGGAGCGGGCCAGGTTGGCGGCGAGCCGGGCGCGCTGCCCCTCGTCCATCAGGCGGAAGAGATCCCCCGGCTGGCTGTAGTAGTCGCTGTCGTAGTCACGAAAATCATGGTGCAGGGCAGCCCCTTCCAGACTCAGGGCCGGTTCGTGCTGCTCGCTCGGCTGCTGGGTGCCGAAGCGGTTTGGCTGGTAGTTGGGGCTGGCGCCGCCATTGCTGTCTGCCCGCATGGCGCCGTCGCGGTGGGCGCCGTGGTGGAACGGGCAGCGCGGGGCGTTGACCGGCAGCAGGCCGTGGTTGACGCCGAGGCGATAGCGCTGGGTGTCACCGTAGGAGAAGAGCCGCCCCTGCAACATGCGATCCGGCGAGAAGCCGATGCCGGGCACCACGTTGGCCGGGGTGAAGGCGGCCTGCTCCACGTGGGCGAAGTAGTTGTCCGGGTTCTGGTTGAGCTCCAGCACGCCCACCGGGATGAGCGGGTAGTCCTTGTGGGGCCATACCTTGGTGAGGTCGAACGGGTGGATCGAGTAGGTCTGGGCCTCGGCCTCTGGCATCACCTGCACATAGACCTTCCAGCGCGGGAAGTCCCCCCGCTCGATGGCGTTGAACAGATCCGCCTGGCTGGTCTCTCTGTCCTGACCGACGACGGTGGCCGCCTCTTCATCGGTGTAGAAGCGGTGGCCCTGCTCGGTCTTGAAGTGGAACTTGACCCAGAAGCGCTCGTTGGCCGAGTTGATGAAGCTGAATGTGTGACTGTG